>CAMNZV010000060.1 GCA_946575275.1 uncultured Clostridium sp.
TAATTTTTAAAACTTTTACTGTCAACTTCATTTGAAACATCTAAAAACTCAAGCATTTTCTTATAAAAATCTTTTTGAATAATATATCTTGATTTATTATTTTCATTTAATATATTGCATTTTTCAATGTTAAAATCCTTTAAGTAGTTTATATCTTCATCAATATTATATAAAAAGTCACCTAAGGCATACATTCTGTTTTGAAGGGATAGTTTTCTATTTTGTAAAATATTTATACAAGTAGTTCTTATTTCTGTAAAAAATCTAAGAGGTGATTTTTTAAATTCCTTAGACTTACTATTAATATTTGCAGAAATTATATGTTTCCCTAAAGCTCCCATGTCATCTTGAAATTTTATTCCTTCTTTTTTTAGAAGTACTATTCTTGCAGCTTCAATACAGGCAACATCTAAGGAGGTTTCATATATTCCATTATAAAGGTTTGTTATCCTAGGAAAGGAGGAACAAACATTAGATAGATATTCTTCTCCTAAATTTAATTGAATGGTGCATAAATTACAATTATCTAAAAAGGCACACCTCTTATTTTCCTTAAGCTTTACCAAAGCATAATCTATATTGGGATTATCTGAATACTCATTATTGTATAAGTTCTTTTGAAATAGCTTTTTCATATTATCATCTTTAACCTTATAGTATTTTCTAAAGGTTTCTTTATCAATATCTATGTCCCATCCAATACAACAGCTATCTGTACATTTACCACCAATACATTTAAATTCATCATAATATGTAGGTTTATTTATTTTAACTTTTTCTATCATTTCATACTTCCTTTTATTATTTTTCTAATATCACCAATCATATATAAGGAACCACTAACTAAAATTAAATCATCCTTATTAGCTAAGGACATTGCATTTTCTATTGCTTCATTATAGTCATCTATGGCAATGGAGTTTTTATTATACTTTGAAATAATATTTTGCAAATCCTTTGCACTTTCTGCCCTATCATTATGAGGTGCTAATGCAAAAACTTTCTTTGCATTTTTTGTTATAACCTTTACCATTTCCTCTACCTGTTTATCAGCTAAAATGCCTAAAATCAAATACATGTTATTGTACTTAAAATATCTATTAATATTATCATACAAGGCTGTAATTCCTTGTATATTATGTGCCCCATCAATTACTATATAAGGCTCCTTATGTAATATTTCAAGTCTACCTATCCATGTAACCCCTTTAATTGCAGTTTTTATTTCCTCTCCATTATATGTAAAACCTTCAATAGTTGAAACTTCCTTAAAGGCTTCAAGGGCAACTAGCATATTGTTTATTTGATGACTACCAAGTAGTGGCAATTCTAAAAACAAACTTTTATCTCCCATTTCAACTTGTATTTTTTGATAAATTTTATCCTCATCTATTAGTTTTATAAATTTGCCCTTTGATAAATCTACTTCTGTAAGCCTTGAATTACATTCCTTTGCTCTATTTAAAATTACATCTAAGGCTTCCTTTTCTTGTGGATATATTATAACTGGTACATTGTTTTTTATAATACCAGCTTTTTCCTTTGCAATTTCACCTAAGGTATTTCCTAAAAGATTTGTATGATCAAAACTTATTGATGTTATTACACTTAGTATTGGATTTATTACATTTGTAGAATCAAGCCTTCCACCAAGTCCAACTTCTATAACCCCATAATCAATGTTTTCTTTTTTAAAATATAGTAGCATTAGACAAGTTATTATTTCAAATTCTGTAGGATGGTTTAACCCCTGATTTATTACTATATCTACAGCCTTTTTAACTTCACCTATTAAGTTACCTAGGGTGTCTTTTGGTATCTTTACTCCATTTATTTGAATTCGCTCTTCAAATTCTATAATATATGGAGATGTGTACATGCCTACCTTATAACCTGCTGCCTTTAAAAGCTCTGTAAGCATTGCCGTTACTGAACCCTTTCCATTAGTTCCTGCTATGTGTATTAGCTTCAAGTCCTTTTGTGGATCACCTAAAAGCTCTAGTAATCTTTTAGTTCTATCAAGACCATAATTAGAACCAAAGTTTCCAACCTGATGTATATATTTTATAGCTTCATCATATTTCATTTTTTCTCCTTTAATTTTAGGGTAAGATTTTATAAAATCTTACCCTTAGTTAATTATAATGTGCTTATTCTAGCCTTTACAGCCTGAAGCATTTCAATATATTTTGTTCTCTTTTCTTTTTCTGAATTAACAACAGCTTCTGGTGCCTTTGAAACAAAACCAGCATTGTTTAGCTTTTTGTCAATTCTATCTATTTCACCTTCTAATTTTTTCATTTCTTTGTTTAATCTTTCAATTTCCTTTTCCTTGTCTACCAAATCTAATAATGGCATAAATATTTCTCCACCTGTTACTACAAGGGATATTGCATTTTCTGGAACTTCATTTTTATTATCTATAAATACAACTTCTGATGCTGAAGCTAATTTTTCAATATAGGCTACACCTGCCTTAAATGCTTCTATACTAACAGAGTTTATATAACAAATAACCTTAGCCTTCCTTGATGGTGGTACATTCATTTCTGCACGTATATTTCTTATAGCCTTAATTGCCTCAATAACATATGCCATGTCAACTTCTGCCTTTTCATTATATAAATTATCATTAAATATAGGCCAAGAAGCATTTACTATTGTTTCTTCTGAAGTTAAATGTGTATATATTTCTTCTGTAATAAAAGGCATAACTGGATGTAATAATTTTAATCCTATTTTAAGTACATCATATAAAACATTGTATACTATACCCTTTGACTTTTCATCATCACTATATAAAACAGGTTTTACAAGTTCAATATACCAATCACAAAATTCTGTCCACATAAAGTCATATACCTTTTGAACTGCAATTCCAAGCTCATATTTATCAAAGTTATCAGTTACTTCTTTAACTAATGAATTTGCCTTTGATAATATATATTTATCTGCTAATGAGTATTCAGTAGAGTCTTTATATTTTTCCATAATGTCTTTATCTAAATTCATCATTACAAATCTTGATGCGTTCCATATTTTGTTTGCAAAGTTTCTAGCACTTTCAACCTTTTCAGGGTAATATCTAATGTCATTTCCAGCAGCATTACCTGTAATTAACATAAATCTTAAAGCATCTGCACCGTATTCCGAAATAACATCTAATGGGTCAACTCCATTACCTAAAGATTTACTCATTTTTCTTCCTTCAGAATCTCTTATAATTCCATGAATTAAAACTGTATCAAAAGGTGTTTCCTTCATGCAGTCAATTCCTGAAAATATCATTCTTGCAACCCAGAAGAAAATAATATCATAGCCTGTAACTAAAACATTTGTTGGATAAAAATATTCCAAATCTTCTGTTTTGTTTGGCCACCCTAATGTAGAAAATGGCCATAGTGCAGAAGAGAACCAAGTATCTAATACATCTGTATCTTGTGTAAGCTCACTGCTTGAGCATTTTTTGCATTTATCTGGTGCTTCCTCTTGAACTATAATTTCACCACAGTCCTTGCAATACCATACTGGAATTCTATGACCCCACCATAGTTGTCTTGATATACACCAATCTTGAATATTTTCCATCCAATTAAAGTAGGTTTTTTCAAATCTTTCTGGCACAAATTTTGTATCCTTGTTTTTAACTGCTTCAATGGCTGGCTTTGCAAGCTCCTCCATTTTAACATACCATTGAGTTGATATAATTGGTTCAACTGTTGTATTGCATCTATCATGAGTTCCAACGTTATGGGTATGTGGCTTAACTTTAACAAGTAATCCTTGCTCCTTTAGATCCTCTACAATAGCCTTTCTTGCTTCATATCTATCAAGACCTTTATATTTGTTACCAAATTCATTTATTATACCCTTATCATCCATAATTCTAATTTGCTTTAGATTATGTCTTTGTCCTACTGCATAGTCATTAGGATCATGAGCTGGAGTTATTTTAACTGCTCCTGTACCAAATTCCATATCAACATAATCATCTGCAATTATTGGTATTTCTCGATTGCATAAAGGTAGAATTAAATTTTTGCCAATTAAAGCTTTAAATCTTTCGTCATTTGGATTTACTGCAACTGCTGTATCACCAAGTAAGGTTTCAGGTCTTGTTGTTGCAATTTCTATGTATCCTGTGCCATCTGCTAAAGGATAATTAATGTGCCAAAAGAATCCATTTTGTTCTTCATATTCAATTTCTGCATCTGATAGGGCTGTTTGACATTTTGTACACCAATTAGTAATTCTGTTACCCTTATAAATTAGTCCTTTATTATATAGGTTAACAAATACCTGTTTTACAGCCTTATCTAAATTATCATCCATTGTAAAGGCTTCTCTTGTAAAGTCAGCAGATACCCCTACTTTTTTTAATTGTTTTCTTATTCTTTCTCTATATTCATCAGACCATTCCCAAACCTTTTCAAGAAAAGCTTCACGACCCATTTCTTTTTTGTCTAAACCTTCCTTTAAAAGTTCATTTGCAACCTTAACCTCTGTTGCAATAGAGGCATGGTCCTCCCCTGGAATCCAAAGTGTACAATATCCTTCCATTCTTTTAAATCTAATTAACATATCTTGAAGGGTATTATCAAGGGCATGCCCTAAATGAAGTTTACCTGTTATGTTTGGTGGTGGCATTACAATTGAATATGGTTTTTTGTTTTTATCAATTTCAGGTGTGAAATATTTTTTATCTTCCCATTGTTTATAAATTCTATCCTCAAATTCTTTTGGATTATAGGTTGTTTTTAATTCCTTATTATTAATCATTTAATAACCTCCAATTATTATTAATAAAAAAATCGCCAAGGCGACTATTATTTGTCATCACCATTTACAATTTTATAAAGCCGTCGATTTTTTTTTAGCGCATGTGCATTTGTGAAGCTTGCCTGAGGAAAATCTTGCAGGCGCACTAAAAAAGAGCCTTCTCCTATAAAAGGACGAAGACTCGCGGTACCACCTTAATTTCTAAAATAAAATATTTTAGACTCTTATTAATGTTAACGACATATTTATGCCGTCCTTAGCTACTGTTATTTTCACCAAGGAAGCTCAAAAGCTACCTTCAAAATCAATTATATAAGGTATTTCACCAAAAGACTACCTCTCTCTAAAATATCCTTGATTTTTACTCCTCTTTATCAAAGCCATATTTTTTAATTTATTTTATAATAAAACATTAACTTATCTTTGTCAAATAAATTCTATTTTCCAATTAAAATATCCCGTTTCTGGGTTTTTTTCATATCTAAAATAGGCAGAAAATAGTGTTCCCTTTTTACTTTTTAAATTTCTAAAGCCTACCTTACCATTTTTAAGTAGTAATTGTACCATTTCTTTTGATACCTTTTTCCCAAAGGAACTTATATATTTATCATCCTTCCAAATAGTAAATGTACAACCATTTTTCCAATTTGTACATCCAAAGGCTTTTTCCCCTTCTATAACATCATTATTACACATTGGACACTTTCCAAGGCTTTCAGATCCCTCTGGTAAATCTACCTTAAAGTTTTTAACCATTGAGGTATCTTTTTTTATTTTTTCTACAGATTCAGTTGTAAAATCCTTTATCATTTTAAGGAAGTCATCTTTTTGAAATTTTCCCTTTTCTATATCTGATAGGGTTTTTTCAAGTTTACCTGTATATTCTAAGTCTAATAAATCAGGTACTGGAAATATCTCCACTAAATTTTTACCAAGCTCTGTACAGGTTAAATTCTTTCCTTTAGATTTTATGTAGCCTGTATCCTTAAGCTTTTTAATTGTTTCTGCCCTTGTTGCAGGTGTTCCAATGCTAAAGCCACTTAATATAGCTGCCATCATATCCTCTGAATCTTCTTCATCCTTAAAACTTTTACCACAGGTTTCCATTACTCTTAACAATGTTTTTTCATTATGTAGTTTAGGAGGCTTTTTTGTTACCTTGCTAACTTCACTATTTATAACATTTACTATGTCACCTTTCAAAACCTTTGGCAAAATTGTATCTTTACTTTCTATTTTTTCAACAACTCTAAATCCTTCTCTTATTTGTACCTTTCCCTTTGATATAAATAAACCTTTAATACTTTCTTCCTTTATTTTTATTGTAAGCTTTGTTTCTTCATATATTGCAATTGGCATAAATTGCATAACAAACCTATTTTTTATAGCTGTATATACAATTTCTTCATCCATGCTTAAACCTGTTGGTTTTATATATGTAGGTGTAATTGCACTGTGACTTTCCACCTTTTTATTATCAAATATCCTTTTATTATCTACAAATTTAATTTGACTTTCATAGGGCAGCCCTACCTTTACAGCCTCTAAAACCTTTTTTGTTTTGTCCTTTAAACTTTCATCTAAGGCAACGCTTCCTGTTCTTGGGTATGTAGTAAACTTTTTTTCATAAAGACTTTGGGCTACCTTTAATACCTTATCTGATGTCCATCCCTTGTATTTACTGGTAACATATCCTTGAAGATTGGATAGATTGAATAATAGTGGCGGATATTCATTTTTTCTTTCCACCTGAGTTTCTATTATTTCTCCATCTTTTCCTTCTAGAATTTTTTTTATATTATCTAAAAAATCTTTGTTTTCAAATTTTTCATTATCATTTTCATCATAATATACTCCTTGAAATTCATCGTTATTTTTAGTTTTAAAATCAGCCAATAATTTAAAGTAGGAGGATTCTTTAAAATTTTCAATTTCTTTATCTCTATCATAGATTATTTTTAAAGTAGGTAATAAAACCCGTCCTACATTTATTATTTTACCCTTACCTTGACTATACCTTAAGGTAGCAACTGAAGTTAAATTAATGCCTATAATCCAATCTGCCCATTGCCTACTAATACCTGCATCTTGGAGGGATTTCATTTCAATATTTTCTTTAAGATTTTTCATTCCTTTTCTAACTTCATCAGGTGTCCATTCATTTAAAAGCAATCTATAAATACTTTTATTTGAATTTAAATACATAAATATTTCAAGGGATATAAGTTCACCTTCTCTATCTTGGTCTGTTGCAGATATTATTCCATCAACATCATCTCTGTTTACTAAAGAAGTTATTATATCAATTTGCTTTTTTACACCCTTATCTACCATGTCTTTATTATTAGAATCATTTTTAATTTTATATTTGAATTGTGATGGTATAAATGGGAATTTTTTCATTCTCCATCCCTTCATATTTTCATCATAATCCTTTGCATCATATAATTGAAATAAATGTCCAAAAGCCCATGAAATTAGATAGTCTTCTCCTTCAAAATATCCATCTAGTCTTTTTTTGATGTTAAATGCATCTGCAATGTTTTTAGCTACAGATGGTTTTTCAGCTATAATTACCTTTTTCAACTAAAGAATCCTCCTTAATTTACATTTCGTTGTACATCCAAATAGAAAAATTAGTATAACATAAAAATAAGTTATATATTATGCTTATTAAAAATAGTTTTCCAGCAAGTTTGTCATGTTTTATAAATTTCACAAATGTAATAATACCTATAATAGTTAGTATTACCATTATTATAAAGCTAATCCCATAAAGTCTAAAAGAAATAAAACTATACATCCATAAATAATTTGTTAAAATCTGTATATAATAATAAAACAATGAATTTTTAATATTAGTGCCTGTATAATTTATCATAAAAATTCTATAGGATGCAAAGCCTGTTATTATAAATATAATTCCATTTATTATACCAAGTATATATGACTTTGGCATTATTAATGGCCTTACTAAGGTATCAACATAAACTAGATTTTTTTGGTTTAGTATGCATATTATATAAAGTATACCCACTGGTATAATTAACCTAGCCAATAATTGAATTATTTTAAATTTCCCATTTATTTTTATAATACTATTCATCTTGTCCCCTTAAATATAATTTTACTTTATATCTATTCAAAATATTATAAATAAATGTCTGAAAATTCTGTTGCAACCTTTTGTTTTATATCTTCTTTATCATATATATAATCTATATCATAATAACTTGTTCCCTCTGCAATATTTAAAGTAATTATAAAATTAGTACCATCCTCCTCTGAAGATACAACTTTAACATCCCCATCATTTAATTGAAGAAGTGATCTTGTTAAAAATAATCCAAGTCCACTACCTTCCTTTTCTCTATTTAAGGATTTATTAAGCTTTGTAAACTTATCAAATAAAAATGGCAAATCCTCCTTGATAATTGAATATAAGTTATTTTTAAGTTCAATTATAACTTTATCATTATCCTTTTTAATATTTATAAATAACTCTCCACCTTTAATACCATATTTAACATAATTGGATATTATATTTAACACTGCACGTTCAATCATATCAATATCTACATAACAATATATTTCCTCCTGCTCAGAGCCAAAAATTAATGTATTATCAATTAATTCTATGTAAGACTT
>CAMNZV010000061.1 GCA_946575275.1 uncultured Clostridium sp.
GTACTATAGAATATCATATGCATTTAAATAGTAATATTCCAAGAATACAGAGGTTAACAAAAAATATATATAAATATTTGATGCCTTATGAAAATAATGTAAAAACATTTATTATAAATCAAAGTAAAACATTGCAGGATTCTATAAATATTTCCTTAGCCATATTTGATGACAAGGAATTTAAAGCAATAAGTGGCAGTAATGAAATAGAAAATTATTGCACTGTACCATTACAAGATAAGGCAGTATTTAAAAGTAGCAAGGTTAATAGATTAGGGAAACTTGGTATAGGCTATGATAGAGTTAAGGATAGTGAAAAAAAGATATTTGAAGAAATACATAGACAAATAGAAGAGAAATTGTTAAAAAATCAAGGTGAACTTATTTTATATAGTAAATGGGAACCTTGCTTAAGCTGTTATTATGTTATTAGTCAATTTTGCGATAAACATCCCAATATAAAAGTTAGTGTAAAATATATTAGAAAATACGGTGAAATAAACTAAGAATATAGTATATAATTAAGAAAATAAAATATATGAGGTGATACTATGAAAGAAATTAAACACGAATTATTAGAAGAAAATCCTTTTAAAATTATAGGAGAAGATTGGTTACTACTTACAGCTAAAAAGGATGGAAAAGTTAATACAATGACAGCATCATGGGGTGGACTTGGAATTATGTGGGGCAAGAAGGTAGCTTATATTTTCATAAGACCTCAAAGATATACTAAGGAGTTTGTAGATTTTGCAGATAAACTTTCTGTTTCTGTGTTGCCAAGTAAATTTAAAAAAGAATTAAGTTATTTAGGGACAGTTTCTGGAAGAGATGAAGATAAGATATCTAAGGCTAATTTAACATTAAAGGATTATGAGGATGTACCAACCTTTGAAGAAGCGAGGTTAACGCTTATATGCAAAAAACTGTATGCTCAGGAATTAAAGGAAGATTGCTTCATTGAAAAAGAAAACATTGAAAAATGGTATCCCAATAAGGATTATCATACAATGTATGTAGTTGAAATAGAAAAAATATTAGAATAATTATTTAATCCTCCATCTTAAAAAAGATGGAGGATTTTAATATATTAAAATTAAATTCAACTTTTGTATAATTAAATAACAAAAATTGAACATAAATTACATTGAAAACGTTGTAATGTCGAAATATAATAAAAACAAGGAAGGAAAATATAAAATCCAAATACAACATTACAACTAATCTTTAATAAGAAAGCTGGGATATTATATATGGATAAAGACATTGTTTCAATTCTACAGGTTATTTTAAATAATACATTGATAACTATAGAGGGATTACAAGAAGAAACTAACTCCACAAAAAGACAGGTTACATATAGAATAGATAAAATTAATGAAATACTAAAGGCTGAAAAGTTGCCAAGGATAACATTGGGTAACAATAAAAATATAATTGTTGAGGAAAAAACAAGAGATGCACTAAAAAGAATCTTAAAAAAGGATTACTCAAAAAACACATACAGCTTTAGCAAAACAGAAAGATATTTATACATGTATTTAATGCTTTTTATTAATATGGAGGATATTTCAATTAACCATTTTATAGATTCATTAAAAGTAAGCAGATCAACTGTAAATTTAGATTTTAAAAGCATTTTACCTTATCTTAAAAAAAGAGGTATCCAAGTTAAAAATAATCGTACAAAAGGTTATTATTTAGTTGGCTCAGAAATTGAAATCAGGAGAATACTTATAAAAAATATTATAGAAAATTTATCAAATGAAGAAGGCACAAAAGTACTTGATATTTTTATAGATGAGTATAAATTGAACAGTTATGGTAAAACTAAAGACGTTATATCAAAGCTTGCATTGAAAAATGAGATTACCTTTATAGAAGACAGATTAGTTGAATTTTGTTATATATTTATTTTCCTAAAGTATAGAATAGATTCAATTAATAGGGTTACTTCAGAAAATTTAGATCTTCCAAGTATTTCAGCTATTACTTTTACCAAAGAATATAAATTTGCTGAAGAATTATTAGGATTATACACCATACAAGATACAATAAAATCACAGGATTTAATGTATATAAGTGCTTGGATTTTAGGAATGTCTGTAGGAAATCTTGATGAAGATACAAGTGATAGATTAGTAATTTCTGATATAGTTAACAAGATTATGATTAAGTTTGAACATTTAAGTGGAGTTCATTATATTGAGCAACAAAAAATATTTAAACAACTATACTCTCATTTTAGACCAACTTATTATAGACTTTTATTTAAATTACCAATTTACAACCCACTTTGTGAAAAAATAAAAGAAGAGTATGGATTAGTATACAAATTTGTAAGCAATGCAATGAAAGATTTTAATTATTTATTTGGAGAAGAAATTCAAGAAGAGGAAATAGCATATTTAACAATACATTTTGCAACTATATTTTCAGAAGGAAAGAAAGCTAATGTTATTAATAAAAAGACAGCATTAATAATCTGTTCTAATGGAGTTGGAAGTTCTGCTATATTGTATTCAGAATTAAAAAATTTATTTCCTGATTTTAATTTCTTGCCACCTATAGAATCAACAAAAGTAAATGATTTTATTGGAAAAGTAGACATTATTTTCACAACTAATTACAAAATGGATGAAATAGATATAAAAGTTCCAGTAATTAAAGCTAGTCCTGTTATGACTCAAAGGGAAAAATATAAAATTACACGTGAGGTTTATAGCCAATTTGGGGATGTCTTTTTTAAACAACCTAAAGTAGATGAAGTTATGGATATTATAAAAAAATATACCAAAATAACATCAGAAAGTTTACTTATAAATGAACTGTCAACCTATTTTACACAAATAGAAAATTTTACACCAAAAGGAGAGGAAGTACTTATGTTAAGTGATTTGACCAATGAAAAACTAGTAAAACTAAATATTTCAGCAGATAATTGGGAAGATGCCATAAGGCAATCGGCATCAGTTTTGGTTGAAAATAATAAAGCTTCAGAAGAATACATTGATGCCATGATTGAATCTACAAAGGAATCTGGACCATATATTGTAATTACAAAACATGTGGCACTGCCCCATGCAAGACCAGAAGCTGGAGCAAAAGAAATAGCAATAGGAATTGCCACTTTAAAAAATCCAGTAGAGTTTGGACATAAGGATAATGATCCAGTTAAATATGTATTCTGCTTAAGTGCAGTTGATAATAATAGTCACATTTATGCCATGTCAGAACTTGCAGAACTATTAGAAATGGATGAATTTTACAAAATATTAGATAATGCTAAAGATGCCAAAGAAATAATTAATTTTATAAAAGAAAATGAAAATAAATAGGAGGGATCAATTATGTATAAAATTTTAGTAGCATGTAGAGCTGGGGTTGGCTCAAGTTTAATGTTAAAAATCAAAACCCAACAAGTAATAAAGGAGAACAATTTTCCAATAGAGGTTGAACATGGTTCATTAGATTCCTTAAATGGTTTTAATGGAGATGCAGTAGAAACATTAATTGATGTTGCAGAAGAATTAAAGCAAAAAAAATTAAATTTTGATGTTATTGGAATAAAAAATGTTATTGATCGTAATGAAATTAAAACTGCATTAGAAGAATTTATTAAATCAAAAGAAAAATAAAATTGATATTATAAGGAGAGATTAAAATGGATTTTATTATAAGTTTATTAAGTACACCAGCTGTTTTATTAGGTGTGGTTGCATGTGTTGGGTTAATACTACAAAAAAAATCAGCTACTGAAGTATTTACTGGAGCCGCTAAGACACTTATAGGATTTTTGATATTTGGAATTGGTGCCTCTGCAATGACAGGATCACTACAAAATTTTAACAAACTATTTCAATATGGATTTGGAATTACAGGAGTTATAGCTTCACCTGAAGCTGCTACAGCACTTGCACAAAGTACATATGGATTTGCAGTTTCATGTACATTAATCTTAGGATTTGTTTTAAATTTAGTTTTTGCACGTATTACAAGATTTAAGAACATATTCTTTACAACAGGACATAGCTTATTCTTTTCTTGTGTATTAGTTTTAATAATGAAAGCACATGGTTACAATGATATAACTACAATTTTAGTTGCTGGTACAATACTTGGATTTATGTCTGCTGCCTTACCTGAATTCTGTCAACCATTTGTACGTAATTTAACAGGTGGTGATGAACAAGCGGTTGGACATTTCAATATGATAGGTTATGGATTATCTGGTTATCTTGGTCGTATATTTTCAAAACACAAAGATAAAACTACAGAATCAATTCAATTCCCAAAAGCATTATCAATATTTAAAGATTTCTTAATGGGATTATCAATAGTAATGTTAATTTTATACTATGTTGCAACAATAAAAGCAGGTAGTGAATTTACTCAAACACTTTCAGGTACACAACATTGGTTAGTATTCCCTTTAGTGCAAGCGTTTACTTTTGCAGCTGGTATGTCAGTATTAATGACAGGTGTTCGTATGTTCTTAGCTGAAATAACAGCAGCCTTCGTTATAATATCAGAAAAATATATTCCAGGATCACGTCCAGCATTAGATGTACCAACAGTATTCCCATATGCACCAAATGCAGTTATTCTAGGATTCATTTGTTCATATGCTGCTGGATTATTAGCAATAGTTGTAATGGTAGCATTTCCAAATATATTCCCAGTAGTAATTATACCAGCAGCACATATTTGTTTCTTCTCAGGTGGTACAGCTGCTGTAATGGGTAATTCATCTGGAGGATGGAGAGGTGCAGTTCTTGGATCCTTCGTAGCTGGATTATTACTAGCATTCCTTCCAACAATATTGTATCCGGTTTATGGAACATTAGGTATAGAAGGAGCTACATTCCCTAACATAGATTACAACGTAGTTGGAAATATACTAAATGCAATTTTAAACTTTATAAGTCCTATTTAAGGTTACTATTATGGGCTGTACCATTTGTTACAGCCCATAGTTATGAAGGAGGAAAATTATGGAAGAGAAAACTATCCCAAGTTTCTTAAATATATTGTCAAATGAAATAACAACATTTATATCTACAATTGATGAAAATGCTATTAATAAAGCTAGAGACCTTATTTTAGAGTCTGAAAAAAATCATGGTCGTGTCCATGTTACTGGAATTGGAAAACCAAGTTATGTAGCAGGTTATATTTCCTCATTATTATCATCAACTGGAACACCAACTTATACATTACACGGTACAGAGGCAGTACATGGATCAAGTGGACAATTGTTACCAGGTGATATAGTTATAGCTATATCAAATAGTGGTGAAACTCAAGAATTAAAAGCAACAATTGAAACCTGTAAAGCTAATAAGGCTAAAATTATAGGGGTAAGTGGAAATGCTAATTCTTGGCTAAACAATGAATCTGATGTATTTCTATTTGCAGGAGTTAAAGAAGAGGGAGATTGTCTTAATAAACCACCAAGAGCTTCAATTATAGCAGAAACTATAGCATTGCAATCATTAAGTGTTGCTCTCCAATATGCAAAAGGTCTTGATGTACAGGAGTATTTAAAATGGCATCCAGGAGGAAGCCTTGGAAAATCAATTAGGGAAGGGAACTGATTTTATGGAATACAAAGGAATTATATGTGCAATGATTACTCCTCTTGATGAAAATCAAAATATAAATCCTAAAGCAACCTGTGAATTAATAGATTATTTAATTGATAAGGGTGTATATGGATTGTTTATTTTAGGAACAAATGGTGAATGTCATGTACTTACAAATGATGAAAAAGTTGAATTTGCACAAATAGTTATTAATCACACTAATAATAGAGTACCTGTTTTTGTAGGAACAGGTGGAAATTCAACAAATGAAGTTATAAAACTATCCAAAAGAATGGAGCAAATTGGTGCAAGTGCTTTATCTGTAATAACACCTTATTTTGTGCCACCAACACAAGAAGAATTAATTGAACATTATAAGGCTATTGCAGCATCTGTTAATCTTCCAATTTTAATGTATAATATGCCTGGTAAAACAGGAATTAATATTGAACCAGAATCAGTAGCTGAACTTGCTAAGGTTAAAAACATTGTTGGAATTAAAGATAGTGGAGGTAAACTTGACAATATGAAGGCTTACCTAGAAGTTACAAAAGGACAGGATTTTGGAGTTTTTTCAGGTTCTGATTCCCTTATCTTAGATATTCTTAAGGCTGGTGGTCAAGGTGCAGTTGCAGCTACAGCTAATTTCTTAGCAGAAATCGATGTTGCTATTTATAACAATTTTGTTAAGGGCGATTTAGAGGCAGCTAAGAAGGCTCAAGATAGTATTGAGGAGCTTAGACGTATTCTTAAATTTGGAACAATACCATCTGTAATAAAAGAAACTGTCACCTTAAATGGTATAGATGTAGGTCCAGCACGTCTTCCAGCAACAATGCCAAGTGGTGAGAAGCTTGAAGAAATAAAGGCTGTAGTTGAAAACTATAAGAGTACCTTTAACAAAGGATTATATTAAAATTGAGGTGAAAAAAATGAAAAAGATGAATGTCACAAAAAGAATGTGGGAAGTTGGTGCTCTTGCAATAGTTAGGGCAAAAACAGAAGAAAGAGCTTTTGAAATTGCAGATGGATGCATTAAAGGTGGAGTTCCAGTTATGGAAATGAGCTATACTTTAAGTAATGCAGGAGATAATATTGCAGCACTTAAGAAAAAATATGGAGACAAAATATGTGTTGGTGCAGGAACTGTATTAGATAGTGAAACTGCAAGGCATGCTATTTTAAAAGGAGCAGAATTTATTATTGCACCTACTTATGATGAAGGGGTTGCAAAAATGTGTAATAGATATCAAATTCCATATGGACCAGGATGTACAACATTAACAGAGGCTGTAGATGCATTAAGTATGGGAGCAGCTTTTATTAAGGCATTTCCAATATCAGATTTTTATGGACCAAAATTAGTTAAAGTATTTAAAACACCGCTACCTGATATGCCAATTTTAGCAAGTGGTGGAATTACACTAGAAAATTTAAATATCTGGCTTGAAAATAAAGTTGATGTTTGTGGTTTTGGAGGTCTATTAACTAATGGAAGTTCAGAAGAAATAGCAGAAAATGCAAGGAAAATTAAAAAAATTATAGATGATTTTAGGTCTTGCAATGAAAAATAATTACAATAGATAAATTAGGGGATGTCAGGTAATAAGTTAAACTAAGATGTTACATATTTAGTTTGATTAATTATGTGGCATTCCTTGTAATAGAAGGAGGATAATGTGAATAAAGAAGAATTAGTAGAAGTATCAAAAAATATAAGAATGGATATTATTGAAATGCTTACAGAGGCAAAATCTGGTCATCCAGGAGGCTCCTTATCAATAGCTGATATACTAACAACACTATATTTTAATGAAATGAATATAAAGGTTGATAATCCAAGGTGGGAGGATAGAGATAGATTTGTATTATCTAAAGGTCATGCAGCTCCCGCACTTTACGCAACCTTAGCTGAAAAAGGTTATTTTAGTAAAGAAGAGCTTAAGGGTCTTAGAAAAATTAATTCAATGTTACAAGGACATCCAGATATGAAGAAAACTCCAGGAGTTGATATGTCAACAGGTTCACTTGGGCAAGGACTATCAGCAGCTAATGGTATGGCAATAGCTGCAAAGCTTGATAATAAAGACTATAGAGTATACGTAGTTATAGGTGATGGAGAATTACAAGAAGGACAAATTTGGGAAGCTGCTATGAGTTCAGCACATTACAAATTAGATAATTTAACTGCATTTATTGATTCAAATGGATTACAAATTGATGGTTCAAATGAAGAGGTAATGAATGTAAACCCTATAGATAAGAAATTTGAAGCCTTTGGATGGAATGTTAAAGTTATAAATGGTCATAATTTTGAAGAAATAAAAAATGCCTTAGATAATGCCAAAGAAACAAAGGATAAACCAACAGTAATTATTGCAAAAACAGTTAAAGGAAAAGGTGTTTCATTTATGGAAAATCAAGCTTCTTGGCATGGAGCTGCACCAAATGAAGAACAAAAAATCCAAGCTTTAAGTGAGTTAAAAGGGGGGGCAAAATAATGAATATAGCAACAAGAGAAGCATACGGAGAAGCTTTAAAGGAATTAGCAGCTACTAATAAGAACGTAGTAGTATTAGATGCAGATTTAGCAAAAGCTACTAAAAGTATAGAATTTAAAAATGTAGCCCCTGAAAGATTTTTTGATATGGGAATATCAGAGGGAGATATGATTGGAACAGCAGCAGGACTTGCAACCTGTGGTAAAATACCCTTTGCAACTACCTTTGCAATGTTTGCAGCTGGAAGGGCTTTTGAACAAATAAGAAATTCAGTTGCATATCCAAAGTTAAATGTAAAAATTGCAGTAACTCATGCTGGAATAACAGTTGGAGAAGATGG
>CAMNZV010000062.1 GCA_946575275.1 uncultured Clostridium sp.
TTCCATTATAAGCTTTTTCATCAACAGATAAATTGAACTTTTTGCTAATTGTATCTAATAACAAATCTCTCTTATCTAATAAATCATTAGGTGTTTCACCTGAAGCTGTTATCATTTTAATTTCTTTATTTAATGTATTAATCTGATCTAAGTAATTATTTATATCTGTACAGTCTGTTCTAAGTGCTGTTTTTGCATTTGTACTTAAATCTTCAAGCTTTGTTGCTGTACTATTTAAGGCATCTGTAAGAGTTAATGTTCTTTGCACTGCAACTGTACGTGCATTTGAACTATTAGGTTGTTTTGATAATTCTTGATATGAGTCAAAAAAATTACCAAGAAGTGTAGAAATACCTTTATCTGAGGGTTCATTAAAAATCCCCTCTACTTGATATAACACTTCATTTCTAATTTCTGCCTTTCCAAGTGAGCTGTTTTCTCCCCTTACCTGATAATCTAAAAAAGTGTCTCGAATTCTAGTAATTGCATTTATTTCTGCTCCTGTACCTACCTGTCCTCTATATGTTCCTGGTGAATAGGGTTTAGATGTTACTATTTCTGCTCTTTGTCTTGAATATCCTACTGTGTTTGCATTTGACATATTATGTGAAGTTACATCAATTGTTGCTTGTGCAACATTTATACCTCTTTTAGCAACATTAAAGGTTGCAAATAATCCTGACATTTATATCCTCCTTATCACTTTGATATTTTTCCATAGGAATTATATGTTTTAACATCTCTTCTTGGATTTATTATGTTTATAATTTGATTATTAAAGCCTATTTGCTGTTTAATTAATAACTCATTAGTTTCTTTTTGATGTTTTATGCTTTCTATAAGTTTTACTAATCTTCTATAGGTTTCATCCAAATCTTTATAATGGGTTTTAGCTACTATTTCCTTCATGCTTTTATTGCCAATTAGCTTACGTCTTGCGACTTCAATTTCCGCAACGCTTTTATTAGAATTTTTTATTTTATCTACAAGAGCCTCTAATTCAAAAACATTTTTTTTCATTATGTGTATATATTGCTCATCTAAAAGGTTCAATGTGGATTTTAATGCCTCTTCTTCCCTTAACAGTATTGCTGCTAATTCTTTATCAATCATATTTTGTTACCTCTTATATAGTCTATCATGCTTTGAGCTGTAAGCCTTGCATCTACATTATAAGTCCCGTTGTTAATTTTGTTTTTTATTAATTCTATATCCTTATCTAGGTTAATATTTAAATTTTCCAAAGAATAATTCATTAAACTCTTACCTATTGATGATATTTCAATACTATCTTTTTTTGTATTTTCATTAATAGCATTTACTTTAGTATCATTAATTCTATTATAGGTATTAATGATATTTCGAGAGTTTATTCCATTTATCTTCATAAAAATCCCTCCATTTTATGTTCTTATTTAATTATCGTCAAATCAGATAATTAATTTAGGGTAAATTAAAAAAAATAAGCAATACTATTATTTTAGTTTTGCTTATTTTAATTTAATTTAATTTTGACATTTTATTAAAAATCTTTTGTTTGTTACATCTAATTTCCCATGTCTTGCGCAATAACTACATTCTTCCCTTACATTGCCAATCATTGAATTTCTTAATCCTAACATTTTATTATTATTCCAAACCTCCTCTATACTTTCTATATCTAAATCTCCTACAATAATTCGTTTTGGAAAATCCATGCAGCATGGTCCAACCCTACCATCACTATAAATCCATAGATGTGAGAATGGATATATGCAATATACATCTCCTTCAGAACAATTATATTTTATTGGATTTTTAAAAGTACCAGGACAAAAATATTTTATACCATATTTATTTGCTAGCTTTTCCGCCTTAGAAAACATGTCATCGGATATCTCTTGATAATTATATAAACTTAACTTTTCAAGTTCCTTATAATATATTATATCATGATAAGCTATAACTGAATTTACTTGTAGTTTATTGGCTAATTCTATTACATCAGGTAGCTCCGTTATGTTCCATTTTAATGCTCCAAAGTTTAATGTTAAATTAGGTAATTTAGACTTATACTTTTTCTTATATTTATTTATTAATTCTAAACTTTCTATTACTTTGTCAAGTTTTCCATTTATTCTTATCTTTTCATAAGTTTCATTTGTTGAACCATCACATGAAAAGCTTAAATCTGAAATACCACTAGTAACTATCCTTTCAGCTATCTCATCATTAACAAGCTGCAAATTAGATGTTGTAAATACATGTATACCAAATTTTACACATTCATCTACATATTCAAAAAAATTAGGACATAATAAAGGTTCTCCTATACCCACCAAGTGAATGCTTTTTAAATATTTAAGAATTGGTCTGATTTTATCATTCCACAACTCCTTTTTTAAAATACCAGTTTTATGCTCTTTTAAATTATTAAAACACTGTGGACATTTCAAATTACATGCACTTGAAACCTCTACCTGCAAAGATTCAAGTTTTTCAATAGGCATGTACATTTGTTGTAATTTTCTCTCCTCAAGAATTTTATCTATTTGTTTTGTATTCTCTATTCTTACCCACTCTTTTAATTTAAAATCATACATCTTAATAATTTTTGCAGGACTTCCAACTGCAACGCAATAATCTGGAATATCTTTCTTTACTACAGAATTAGTTCCTATTACACAATTCCTTCCAACCGTAACATTTCCAAATATTGCACTGTTTGCACCTATCCAACTACCACTTCCAATATGTACTTCATTATTAGTTCCAGTTATTCCTTGATACATTATTGGCGTATTTATATCTTTGTATTCATGACCACAATCAGCAATATATACATTAGATGCTATTAATACATTTTCGCCAATTACCACTTTATTAGCTGCACTTATTACACATCTTCTACCAATATTAGTACCCTTGCCAATTTCAACTATATACTTATGATTAGGATTTTCATAAGCTATATCAAGCCATGAATCCCTTTGAACCACTACACCAGAGCATATTTTCATCCTATGAATTTTTCTGACATCACAACTTGGATCTATAAAATAATCAATTGCATTCATATCCTTTTCATCAGATTCTACATTTGAAAGTTCCTTAATAATTTGTTTTTTTAATCTATCAACATTCTCATCTTGACTATTAACCTCTATCAAATAGTCTAAGGCTAGTTTGTTTTCACCAAACATATTAAGTAAAAATGCCATACTATAATTAACTTCTACATTTTCCGGTTCTATTTCTAAGGCTCTATTTAATAATGGTATTACTATATCATACACCTTATTGTTTATTGCATTTATTGCAATATAATTTAATACCTCAACTTCATTTTTGAAATCCTTAGTTATTCTTAATATATCATTTTCATCACAATCTTTATTTGTGATTAATTCCAATACTTTTGTTACATTTTCCAAACTATCTATATTTTCATTAATTTCATTAATATATTTTGTTAACTCCATAATTGTCCCCTTTTAATTTTTAATAAAAAACTTACCTAAAACAAGATACTTCTTATTTAAGGTAAGTTATTACCAGCTATATTTTATTTAAGTGATTTTATTCTATCTGCATTGCTTATAATACTTGTTATTCTAACTCCAAAGTTCTCATCAACTACTACAACTTCTCCAAAAGCAATTTTTTTACCATTTACTAATATTTCAACTGGTTCTTCAGCTAATTTATCAAGTTCCACTAGTGATCCTGTACTTAAAGCTAAGATATCTTTAATTGTCTTTTTTGTTCTACCTAAAACTACTGAAATATCTAAAGGCACATCTAAAATTAAATCAATATTCTTAGGTGTATTAGCCTTAGCTACAGGTGTTAACGGTTCAAAACTAGCTTCATGAATATCAACCTTAGGTTCTGGCTTTGTATATTCAACCCTTGGTTTTTCAATAATTGGTTTTTCAACAATTATAGGTTCTTCCTCAGCCTTTACTGGGATAGTCTCTTCCTTTTTAACCTCTTCTTGTTCTTCTGTTCCCATCATTATTGCACTTATTTTTTTTGCAGTTGATATTGGTAATATCTGCATAATGTTACTATCAACTAAATCTCCAATAGTCATATGGAAATTTACCCTAACTATCTTTTCATTTTCTGGAATATTATCTGATAATGTTTCTCCTTCGTCTCTCCAAATCTTAGATTTTGGTGGGGATATGTTTACCTCTCTTGAAAACATTGTTGCCATTGATGTTGCAGATGAACCTATCATTTGATTCATTGCCTCTTGAACTGCACTTACTTCTAGCTCTGACAATTCATGCTCCTCAACCTTACCGTCTCCACCCATCATTAAGCTTGCAATAACTGCCGCATCCTTAGTTTGGATAATTAATACATTTCTTCCTGTAATTCCAGTTGTATATTCTACTTCTAAAACTACATTTGGCGTTATAAAATTAGTTTTAATTTCTCCAAGTGTAGTTTCTGTAACTACTGGAGTTGTGATATTAACTTTTTGATTAATAATTTGATATAAGGCTGTGGAAGCTGCACCCATTGAGATATTTCCAATTTCCCCTAATAAATCCTTATCTATGTCCGTTAGCTCAATTGTGTTATTTTGTATATCATTGTTATTACTACTATCTCCGTTTAATAGTGAATTTATTTCCTCTTGAGATAAAAAACCATTACTCAATTTCGTTCACATCCTTATCTATAATTTCTAATACAGTTACTCCCATATATTTGCCTATTGTTCCTGGCTTTCCATAATAATATGGTTTGTTTTCCAAATAAATTTCAACAGGACTTGTGCATTTTGTATCTAATTTTAATACATCCCCTTCTGTTAAATTTAAGAAATCATCAACACTTAAATTTGTTTCACCAAGTTTTGCAAATAAATCAATTTCTACTGGTTTTAGATTGTCCTCTAATTTCTCTTTTGCTTCATCATTTAATTCGTCTGAATCATTTTTAAACCAATATTGTACAACTAATTTATCTAGTACTTTTTCAATTGATAAATACGGTATACATAAGTTTATAAATGAATTATTCTTGCCCATTTCTACTGAAAAAACTATTAATGCAACGGGTTCATTTGGTGCTAAGGTTTGGTTGATTGCAGGATTAGTTTCTATGTTTTCTATTTCTGGTTCAACCTTTAAAATATCTTCCCATGCTAATTTTAAATTAGCAATCATTCCCGCATTAACTTGCTTCATAATATTCTTATCAATATCTGAAAATTCTTTGCTTGTATTTTTTCGATCTCCAGTTCCCCCTAATAAAATATCAATTATTTGATATGAAAATTGTGGATTAGTTTCAAAAAGCAAGCTTCCATTTAATGGTGGCATCTTGAACATTGTCATTATCGTTGGATTTTGTACAGAATGAATAAATTCTTCATATGTAACCTGTTCTACAGTTTCAATTTTGACTTTTACATTTTTTCTAACCTGAGCAGTTAAATAATTTGAAATTATTCTTGCAAAATTATCATGAATTAATTCCAGTGTTCTTATATGATCTTTAGAAAACTTTTGTGGACTTCTAAAGTCATATATTTTAACCTTATGTTTATCTTCTTCAGCTACAATTTGATCTGGTTCTAATTCTCCTGTAGACAAGGCAGACAATAGTGCATCAATTTCACTTTGTGATAAAACATCTGCCATTTATTTACCTCTTTCCTATTTAATTTAGTAGATTATCTATATCTATTATTGTTAGTAATTTATCATCCTTATTTACTATTCCTTTTATATACTCAGAATTTTTACTTAACTCTGTTTTTTGTATTTCTTTTTCATCTATATCTAACACTTCTTCAACTTCATCTACACAAATACCAATTTCCTCATCTTCAACCTTAACTATTATTATACTATTATGTCCCTCACTTTGCTCTAAATTTAATAGCATATTTATATCTACAAGAGATTTAATGTTTCCTCTTAAATTGATTAACCCTTTAATATGCTTAGGTGCCTTTGGAACCATTGTTATTTGCATCATGTCATTTATTCCTTGGACCTTTTCTGTTTCAACAGCAAAATGCTCCTCTGATAGCTTAAAAACTATAATTTGCATTTGACATTCCTCCTAAATATGTATTGATAGTATGTCTTTACCCAACCACCTTACTTACCGCTTCTAATACTCTATCTGGTTGGAATGGCTTTACTATAAAGTCCCTTGCCCCAGCTTTTATAGCATCCATAACCATAGATTGTTGTCCCATTGCAGAACACATGATAATCTTAGCATCTGGGTTTGTTTCTCTAATTTTCTTTACTGCTTCAATTCCATCCATATCTGGCATTGTTATATCCATTGTTACCACATCTGGCTTTTCCTTATTGTACATATCAACTGCAATTAATCCATTACTAGCCTCACCAACTACATCATATCCATTCTTCTCTAGGATATCCTTTATCATCATTCTCATAAACGCTGCGTCATCAACAATTAATACTCTTGCCATAATTTAAAACCTCCAAATTTTAATTAATTCCTATTTTATTTAGTATTTTTTCAATAGATCCTGGAACTGGGATATAATAAAAATGTGCTCCAAAATCATCATTATCATTTTTTAGAAATACAGTTTCAATATCTAATATGTATTCATCAAATTGTCCTGCTTCCATAAAGGATGTAGCAAGTATTGCTCCCATCATATCATAAGATACTGCAGGTACTGATGGTATTGCTGCAAGATCTGTAAATTTAGTTATTGAATTCATATATGAAGCCGATAAAATATTACCTATTTCACACAAAACTGAAATCCCCATTTCAGATGGTTCTTCCTCCATTTGTCCAGTTAACATTTCAATTATTTTTCTTGCACCTTTTTCTTCAAATATAATTAATATGTTACCTGGTATGTCTCCAATTACCCTAACTACAATTCCTGCTACTAATTTTTCTCCAGAGTCCTCTAACATTTTATTAAATTCTACCACATTTACAGCTGGTACTGTTATATCAATTTTATGTCCTATTAACCTAGACAATGAGGTAGCTGCATTACCAACCCCAATATTAGAAACTTCTTTCAAAGCATCCAATTGCATGTTGCTATATTGATTTTGCATTTTTTACCTCCTTTTTATTTTATATCAATGCTCCAACATCTAGGATTAATGTAACAAGTCCATTTCCAAGTATTGTTGCACCTATATACTGATTTAATTCTTTTAAGGATTTACCAAGTGGCTTAATTACAATTTCTTGTTGACCACATAATGAGTCTACAAGTAAACCAAATGTCTTATCTCCTACGTTTACTATTATAACAAACTTTTTATTAGTATCTGATACCTCTATATTTAGTTTTTCATTAAGTCTTATTAATGGAATAACTTGCTCTCTATATACTATAACTTCTTCACCATTAGTTTTTTGAATTCTATCTTCTTTAAAATCTATAACTCTATCAATAAATCCTAAGGAAATTGCTAAAGTTTCTTCTCCTACTTTTACTAATAATGCTTGTATTATTTGTAATGTTAATGGTAATTTGATTACAAAGGATGACCCCTTGCCTTCTTCACTATATAAGTCTACTGTTCCTCCAAGTGAGGCTATCTTAGTTTTAACAACGTCCATTCCAACGCCTCTACCTGATATATCAGTTACAACCTCATTTGTACTAAAACCTTGTGCAAATATTAAGTTTTTTATATCATTATCGCTTAAGCCTTCTGTATTTATTCCAACCTTTTCAGCCTTTGCCTTAACTCTATCTAAATTAATTCCTGCACCATCATCAATAACCTTTATTAATGCCTTTGTACCTTCTTGATATGCAACTAATTTTACTGTGCCAACTGGTGTTTTACCAGCCTTAATTCTTTCTTCTTGAGTTTCAACTCCATGATCTGCTGCATTTCTAAGTAAATGGATTAAAGGCTCTCCTATTTCATCTATAACGGTTCTATCTAATTCAGTTTCTGCACCTTCAATTACAAAATTTATTTCCTTATTTAATTCTACTGATATATCTCTAATCATTCTTGGAAATCTATTGAATACAGTGTCTAATGGTAACATTCTTATTTTCATTACTAAATCTTGAAGGTCTGAGGTTGTTCTTGCTACCTGCTCTAGGGTTTCATTTAATTCCTGTGACTTATTATCTACTACAATTTGTTCAAGCCTTGTTCTATATATAACAATTTCTGATACCATATTCATTAATTTGTCTATTCTTTCAAGATCAACTCTTACAGATTGATGCACTTTTTTGTTGGTAGATTTTTTAT
>CAMNZV010000063.1 GCA_946575275.1 uncultured Clostridium sp.
TCTTCTATTTTAATGTTTTTGTAATCCATGATTTCTGTCATCTCCCTCCTACTATAAAAAATGCTACTGCAAATTTATTCTTGCAGCAGCATAATATTATTATTGACTATTTATTTTGTAAATATTCATGTATTCCTTCAGCAGCTTTTTTACCAGCACCCATAGCTAGTATTACTGTAGCTGCTCCAGTTACAGCATCACCACCTGCAAATACACCTTCTCTTGAAGTTGCTCCTAGATTACCATTTGATACAATACATCCTCTTTTATTAATTTCTAAACCTTCTGTAGTTGAAGAAATTAATGGGTTTGGTGATGTTCCAAGTGACATTATAACTGTATCAACATCTAAGACAAATTCAGATCCTTCAATAGCTTTTGGGCTTCTTCTTCCAGATTCATCTGGTTCTCCTAGCTCCATTTTAATACATTTCATTCCTTTTACCCAACCTTTTTCATCCTCTAGGATTTCAATTGGGTTAGTTAATACGTCAAAAATTATTCCTTCTTCTTTAGCATGATGTACTTCCTCTTGTCTTGCTGGAAGTTCTTCAATACCTCTTCTATAAACAACATGAACTTCAGCCCCAAGTCTTAATGCCGTTCTTGCTGCATCCATAGCAACATTTCCACCACCTACAACTGCAACCTTTTCACCTGCTCTAATTGGCGTATCAAACTCATTTTTAAATGCCTTCATTAAGTTACTTCTAGTTAAGAATTCATTTGCTGAAAAAACTCCATTAGCACTTTCACCTGGTATTCCCATAAATCTTGGAAGTCCTGCACCTGAACCTATAAATACAGCTTCAAATCCTTCCTCCTCAAATAATTGATCTATAGTAATTGTTCTACCAACTATTACGTTAGTTTCAAGCTTAACACCTAATTTTAAAACATTGTCTACTTCTGTCTTAACTACTGTATCCTTTGGTAGTCTAAATTCTGGTATACCATAAACTAAAACTCCACCAGCTTCATGTAATGCTTCAAATATTGTTACATCATATCCAAGCTTTGCTAAGTCTCCAGCACATGTTAAACCTGCAGGGCCACTTCCAATTACAGCTACCTTTTTACCATTTGAAGGTTCTCTTTTTGATAAATCTACGTTATGTTCCCTTGACCAATCTGCAACAAATCTTTCAAGCTTTCCTATTGCAACAGCTTCCCCTTTAATTCCTAGTACACAAAGTCCTTCACATTGAACTTCTTGTGGACATACTCTACCACAAACCGCTGGCAATGCAGAAGATTCTGCTATTATTTTAGCGGCTTCTTCAAAGTTTCTTTCTTTTACCTGTTGAATAAAGTTTGGAATTGAAATTGTTACAGGGCATTGTGTAACACATCTTGGATTTTTACAGTTTAGACATCTTGTTGCTTCTTTTACTGCTTCTTCTTCAGTATATCCAAGACATACTTCTTCAAAATTTGTAGCCCTAACCTTTGGGTCTTGTTCTCCTATTTTAACTCTTGTCATTTTATCTTGGTACATATTATTCTTCACCTCCGCAATTACCACATCCACCATGGTGTGTATCGCCCTCTTCAACTTTTAATGTAGCTCTGCCTTCTTCTGATTTGTACATTGCTTGCCTACGCATAGCTTGATCAAAGTCAACTAAATGGCCATCAAATTCAGGTCCATCAACACAGGCAAATTTAACTTTACCACCTACTGTTACTCTACAAGCACCACACATACCAGTACCATCAACCATTATTGGGTTTAAACTAACTATTGTATTAATATTTAATTCTTTAGTTAATAAAGCAACAAATTTCATCATAATCATTGGCCCAATTGCAACAACTAAATCGTATTTTTTACCTTCATTGTTAACTAAATCTTTTATTTTATCTGTAACTAATCCTTTAAAACCTGAAGATCCATCATCTGTTGCAATATATAAGTTCGCAGCAACCTTTGACATTTCTTCCTTTAGAATTACAATATTTTCACTTCTTGCACCCACAATAACATCTGCTTCAATTCCCTTTTCATGTAGCCACTTAACTTGTGGATATACTGGTGCTGTACCAACTCCACCTGCCACAAACAAAACTTTTTTATTTTTAAGCTCATTTATGTCCTCTTCAACCATTTCTGAAGGTCTTCCAAGTGGTCCAACAAAATCATCAAAGCTATCTCCAACATTATATTCTGCCATTTTCTTTGTAGATTCTCCTAAGGTTTGGAATACTATTGCAACTGTTCCCTGTTCCCTATCATAATCACAAATAGTTAAAGGAATCCTTTCACCCTTATGATCTATCTTTACTATAACAAACTGACCTGGTTCACAAGATCTTGCAACTCTTGGTGCTTCAATATCCATAAGATATATGTTTTCTGATAACAATCTTTTACTTATTATTTTATACACTTTAACTACTCCCATCATAATTTAATATATACGTTTTTATTATACCTTATTAATTTATAATTTTACAATGTTATTTTATGTAAAACAAAAAAAGGTGGTAACCCACCTTTTTTTGTTTAGATTATTTTGAATAATCGTAGAATCCTTTTCCTGACTTTCTTCCAAGCCATCCAGCTCTAACATATTTTCTTAATATGCTTGAACATCTGTACTTACTATCACCAGTTTCATTAAATAATACATCCATAATAGCAACTACTATGTCTAATCCAACTAAATCTCCTAATGCTAAAGGTCCCATTGGGTGATTAGCACCATATTTCATTGCAGTATCAATATCTTCAACAGAAGCTATTCCTTCTTGAAGAATAAATGATGCTTCGTTAATCATTGGAATTAGTATTCTGTTTACAACAAATCCTGGAGCTTCAGCAACTTCTACTGGTTCCTTACCAATTTCAACTGATAAATCTTTTACAAAGTCATAAGTTTCTTGAGATGTTGCAATTCCTCTAATTATTTCAACTAACTTCATTACTGGAGCTGGGTTGAAAAAATGCATTCCTATTACTTTATCAGGTCTCTTAGTTGCAGATGCAACTTCAGTTATTGATAATGATGAAGTATTTGAAGCTAAAATAGTTTCTGCTTTACAAATTCCATCTAATTCAGCAAATATTTCTTTTTTAATTTTCATATTTTCAATAGCTGCTTCAACAACTAAATCACAATCTGCAGCAAGCTTCATGTCAGTTGTTCCAGATATTCTTGATAATATATCTTCTTTTACTTCTTCAGTAATTTTTCCTTTAGCAACTTGTTTATCTAATCCTTTAGTTATACCAGCAATTCCTCTATCAACAAATTCTTGCTTTATATCTCTAACTATAACTTCGCAACCTTTTTGTGCAAAAGCTTGAACTATACCAGCACCCATTGTTCCAGCACCAAGTACAAAAACCTTTTTACTCATTATATGACTCCTCCTAAAATATTAAATTATTCTGCTTCTTTTATTGCTCTTGTTTGAGTAATAAATTCAGGTAATACCTTTGATATGTCTCCAACTATTCCATAGTCTGCAACTTGGAATATTGGTGCAGTTTCATCTTTGTTTATAGCAATTATCATATCAGCATCTTGCATACCTGCAACGTGTTGAATAGCTCCTGAAATACCACATGCTATATATATAGTTGGTTTAACAGTTTTACCAGTTTGACCAACTTGGTATGCATTATCAATCCATCCTTTTTCAACTGCTGCTCTAGATCCTGCAACTGCTCCACCTAAAATTCCAGCTAATTCTTCAAGTAATGCGAAGTTTTCTTTAGATCCTACTCCTCTACCACCTGAAACTATTATGTTAGATTCAGCAATATCTATTATATCCTTTGCAGTTTTAATTGTTTCAAGTACAGTTGTTCTAACATCTGCATCTGATAATTTAACTTCTACTTTTTCTATCTTAACATTGCTTGTATCTTCTACTGTTACTTTTTCAAATACTCCAGGTCTAACTGTAGCCATTTGTGGTCTGTGATCAGGACAAGCAATTGTAGCCATTAAGTTACCACCAAAAGCTGGTCTTGTAGCTAAAAGATCACCATTTTCAACTTCAACATCAATTGATGTACAGTCAGCTGTAAGTCCTGTTGATAATCTAGCTGCTATTCTAGGACCTAAATCTCTTCCGATAAATGTAGCACCAACAAATAATATTCCTGGTTTTCTTTCAGTTGCTAAATCACAAATAACTTTTGTGTAAGCATCTGTTGTGTAATGTTCTAATTTCTTATCATCAGCTACTAATACTTCATCTGCTCCATGTGATGCAAGTATATTTGCTAATCCTTCTATATTGTCTCCAAGTAATAAAGCTGTAAGCTTTACTCCTAATTTATCTGCAACTCTTCTACCTTCTCCAAGTAGTTCTAATGATACTTTTTCTAGCTTACCTTCTCTTTGTTCAGCAAAGACCCAAACGCCTTTGTAATCTGCTATACTCATTTTATTTTACCTCCTAATATATTAGATGTAGTGTTTCTCTTTTAATTTTCCAAGTACGTATACTGCTGATTCTTTAGGTCCGAATTTTATCATTTCTCCAGCACCCTTCATTTCTTTAGTCATAGACTTTTTAACCTTTGTTGGAGAACCCTTTAATCCAAGTTCAGATGGATCTACATCTATATCAGCTGCTGACATAACTTTTATTTGGTCATCAGTTGTAGCAAAAATATTTGCAACATTCATATATCTAGCTTCATTTAATTCTTCTATTGCAGTTAATAAACAAGGTGTTTTAACTTCAACAACTTGGTATCCATCTTCTAATGCTCTTTCAACTTTTAATGTGTTTCCGCTTGCTTCAACACCTTTAACATAAGTTACTTGAGGAATATCTAAATGTTCTGCTATTTCTGGACCAACTTGTGCAGTATCTCCATCAATCGCTTGTCTTCCTGCAAATACTAAATCATATTCTAAAGTTTTAATAACACCTGCTAATGCTTTTGAAGTTGCAAGTGTATCTGCTCCTCCAAGAACTCTATCAGTTAATAGAATTGCTTCGTCTGCTCCCATACATAATGCTTCTCTAAGTGCAGCCTTTGCCATTGGAAGTCCCATACTTATAACAGTTACTTTTCCTCCAACTTTTTCTCTTAATTGTAATGCACCTTCTAATGCATGCTTATCCTCTGGGTTTATAATTGATGGAACTCCATCTCTTATTAATGTACCAGTTTTAGGATCTATTTTAACTACAGTAGTATCTGGAACTTGTTTTATACAAACAACTATATTCATTTATACTTCCTCCTATCTTAATGCGCTTCCTGCGATAACCATCTTTTGAACTTCTGAAGTACCTTCATAGATTTCTGTTATCTTAGCATCTCTCATCATTCTTTCTACTGGATATTCTTTAGTATATCCATATCCACCAAATATTTGAACAGCCTTAGTTGTAACATCCATTGCAACTTCTGCTGCAAATAGTTTAGCTCTTGCCGCTTCAACTGAATATGATTTACCAGCTTGCTTTAAACATGCAGCTTTGTATACTAAATATTTAGCAGCTTCTATTTTAACGTCCATTTCTGCAATATACCATTGTAATCCTTGGAATGCAGAAAGTGGTTTTTTGAATTGCTTTCTTTCTTTCATGTATTGAACAGATTCTTCAAATGCTCCTTCTGCAATACCTAATGCTTGAGCTGCAATACCTATTCTTCCTCCATCAAGAGTTTTCATTGCTACTGCAAATCCTTTTCCTTCTTTACCTATTAGGTTTTCTTTTGGAACTATACAGTCTTCAAATATTAATTCTGTAGTTGAAGATGCTCTTATTCCTAATTTTTCTTCTTTCTTACCAATTGAGAATCCTTTAAAAGATTTTTCAACTATAAATGCTGATATACCTCTTGTACCTTGGCTCTTATCTGTCATAGCAAATACGATGAATGTTTCAGCAACTCCACCATTTGTTATAAATATTTTTGACCCATTTAATATATAGTTATCTCCATCTAAAACAGCTGTTGTTTGTTGTCCTGCTGCATCAGTACCAGCACCTGGTTCAGTTAATCCAAAAGCATCTATTTTCTTACCTGAACATAAGTCTGGTAAATATTTAGTCTTTTGATCTGGTGTACCATGTTCGTTAATTACAGATGCACATAATGATGTATGAGCTGATAATATAACTCCTGTAGTACCACATACCTTTGATAATTCTTCAACTGCGATTATGTATGATAATACATCTCCTCCAGCTCCGCCATATTCCTTAGAAAATGGAATACCCATTACTCCAAGCTTACCCATTTTTTCAACATTTGCCATTGGGAATTCTTCAGTTTCGTCAATTTCTGCAGCTATTGGTTTAACTTCATTTACTGCAAATTCTCTAATCATTTGTTGTACTAATTCTTGTTCTCTAGTTAATTCGAAATTCATTTAATTAACCCTCCTTATTATTTCAAAAAAAACAATTTATTTGTTTTTGAAGTTCTTATCTCTTCTTTCTAAAAATGCAGACATACCTTCTTTTTGGTCTTCTGAACTAAAACACTTTCCAAAATCTTCTGCTTCTATTTCAATAGCCTTATCTATATCTACTTGTAGTCCTCTGTCTATAGCATCTTTACATAATCTTACTGCTATTGGTGCATTTGCAATAATCTTTGCAGCCATTGCATTTGCTTCCTGTAATAAATTTTCTAAAGGTACTACCTTGTTTACTAATCCAATTCTTAAAGCTTCGTCAGCTTTTATAATGTCACATGTATAAATCATTTCTTTGGCTTTACCAACTCCAACTATTCTAGATAGTCTTTGAGTTCCACCAAATCCAGGAGTTATTCCAAGCCCTGCTTCTGGTTGTGCAAATTTAGCCTTTTCTGATGCTATTCTAATATCACAAGACATAGCAAGTTCACAACCTCCACCCAATGCAAACCCTGATATTGCTGCTATTGTAGGTTTGTTTAATTTTTCTAATCTTCTAAATACATTATTTCCAAGAGTACCAAACTCTCTTCCTTGTTCTTCGTTTAAATCCTTCATTTCTGATATATCTGCACCAGCAACAAATGATTTTTCACCAGCACCAGTAATTATTACAGCGTAAATATCATTGTCTTTTTCTAAATCTTCAAGAACAGTGTTTAAATCTTTCAATGTCTCTGAGTTTAGTGCATTTAATGCCTTAGGTCTATTAATTGTAACTATAGCCAAATTAGCATCTTTTTCTAGAATAACATTATTTAATTCCATGCTTTTAAATATCCTCCCTGTTTTTAATAATTTATATACAAACCTATTAGGTATTGTAATACTTTCATTATATAAAGTTAGAATTTTTGGACTATTTTGTTAATATTATAACAATGTAAAGCAAAAAAAATAACTCATGTTTGATTATAATGCTTTAACCCTTTTTTTGCAATAAAAATATGCCAATAAAAAGTAAAATAACCTTTTACTTTTTATTAAAGCTATTAGAGCTAAAAGTTTATTCCTCTTTTTCTGTATGTAATAAATATATTAAAGTCATTAAACTTTCACTAAGATGCACATTCTCAACGGTTACATCCTCTGGAACTAGCAAGTCAACAGGTGCAAAGTTCCATATACCCTTAATATTACACTTTACCATTACATCACATACCTTTTGAGAATTACTCCTTGGAACACATATAATTCCAATATCAATATGATTATTATTTAAATGTTGTTCTAAGTTTTCTACATCCTTAATTTCTACGTCTTTTATTTTTTGTCCAATAATATCTTTATTTGCATCAAAAATACCCAATAAATTAATCCCAAGCCTATCAAATCTATAATTTGCTATAGCCTGACCAATATTACCTGCACCTACAATAACTGCATTATATGTTCTGTTTATTCCAAGTATATTGCTAATTTGATTATATAACTCCCTAATATTATACCCATAGCCTTGTTGTCCAAAATCACCAAAACAGTTTAAATCCTGACGAATTTGAGATGCAGTAAAACCAATTTTTTCTCCTAATTCCTTGGAGGATATTCTATCAACATCGTTTTTCATTAATTCATTAAGATATCTATGATATTTAGCTAATCTTTTAATAACAGCCATAGAAATATTTTTTTTCTTATCCATATAAAACTCCTTTAACTAATAACATTGTAAATATCCTATTTGCCACTTTTCCTTATGTAATCATATCAAAAATAATTAGTTTTGTTAAATTTTTAACCAAACTAA
>CAMNZV010000064.1 GCA_946575275.1 uncultured Clostridium sp.
TATATTGGCAGCACTTGTTTCTGTTATATAATCTTTTTCATTTAAAAATAAACAGTCATTAAAGCCTTCTTTTATAGCTAATTCTTTTTCAATAATATTTTCAATATAACATATTGATTTTATATAGGTTAACTTAGATGTACTATTTCGTTTAACTTTTGATATATTAAGTTTAAATCCCTTTTTATAATCTTGATTTTTATATGTAATAGGTCTATTTGATATTATTATATTTTTATCTGTTACTGTAATTTTTACTGCCTCATTATTATAATTTCTTAAACTTAAAGCTTTAACTAATAAGGTTTTACATACCTTTTCAAGTCCAAGTATCTTAAGTCCATTGTTTAATCTATCTATATGCTCACTTAAAAGTATTGGCCCATCTTGCCAATTAATAGTTTCAAATACTCCTTTTCCAAAAAGTATACCACTATCTATATTAATCTTTTCATTATTATAAATTATATCCCTCATTATAACACCTGCATTAATGCCTTTCCCTTTTGGATGGTTTCAAACCACTCCATCTGTGGATCTGAATCCCAGGTAATTCCAGAACCTACACCAAAATATGCCTTATTATCCTTTTTAATTATACTTCTAATAACAATATTAAAGTCACAATTTCCTCTAAAATCAAAATATCCAACTGAGCCAGTATATATATTTCTTTTTAATCCTTCAAGTTCATCAATAATTTCCATTGCTCTAATTTTAGGTGCCCCAGTAATAGAGCCTCCTGGGAAACAGGCTTTCATACAATCTACACTAGAGTATTTTTCTTCAAGTTCTCCAACAATATTTGAAACAAGATGAAATACTGTTTCATATTCTTCAATTTTATATAGTTCATCTACCTTAACAGAATTAATTTTACATACCTTACTTAAATCGTTTCGCTGCAGGTCTACTATCATAAGTAGTTCTGATTTATCCTTTTCTGAATTTATTAATTCTGTTTTATACTTTTTATCTTCTGCCTTATTTTTACCTCTAGGTCTTGTGCCCTTAATAGGTCTAGTTTCAACAATATTATTTTTAACCTGCAAAAATCTTTCAGGAGAAGATGAAATAAAACTAAATTCTTCTAAATTCATATAACATGAAAATGGTGCTCCATTAATACTTCTTAGTTTTTCATATATTTTAAAGGCTTCTTCATTATTATAACACCAAATACGTCTTGTTAAATTAGCAATATAAACATGGCCCTCTTCAATGTAACTTTTTAATTTATTAACAGCATTTTCATATTCACTTTTATTAAAATTAGAGAAAAATTTATTATTTCCTTTAGGAATGGGTATGTTTCCCTTAAAGGTATATTCCTTTAGTTTATCCTTAATTAAATTAATTGATTCTTCCCCATTTGTTGAAGTTATTATAGTATTTTTATTTTTCATGTCAAATATTATTATATTTTGGTATACTATAAAAACTGCTTCTGGAATTGAAAAATCCTCCTTTGAAGAACCTTTAATTTCCTCTAGATTTTTTGATATATCATAGGAAAAATAGCCAATTGCACCTGAAAGCAAGGGAATATCAGAATTATATTCAAATTTATTTTTATTAACTAAATCATTTATTACATTAAAGGGATTGTCTATTGCTACAAGTTCATTATTTATGTAACTTTTACCCTCAATACATTTATATCTACATAAAGGATTTATCCCAATAAAAGAATACTTTGAAAGCTTTTCATCACTCCTTGCACTATCTAAAAATATACTATCTAAGTTATCCTTAAATAATGCATAAACAGAAAGGGGATCATAATATTTTTCTAGTTCTACTAATTTAAAATCCATTATATTTAAACCTCTTACATTCATCTATAAAATTATTTAGTATTTTGTGTCCTTCTTCTGTAAGTTCTGCCTCTGGGTGAAATTGAACTCCATAAATTGGATATCTTTTATGATTAATTCCCATAATAACCCCATCTAAGGTTTCACAGCTAACTTGAATATCCTCTGGCAAATCTTCCTTTGATAAAACTAGAGAGTGATACCTTGTTACCTTTAATGGATTTTTTATATCCTTAAATAGCCCCTTATTATTATGATTAACTATGCTTACCTTACCATGTACAGGCACCCTACCTTTTATTATTTTTCCTCCAAAATAATGACCAATACACTGATGTCCAAGACAAATTCCAAGTATTGGTATCCTCCCCTTGAATTCTTTAATTATCTCTAGGCACTTCCCTGATTCTAATGGACTTTTAGGTCCTGGTGAAATTACAATTCCCAAATAATTTTTATTTGCAATTTCATTTATATTAATTTTATCATTTCTTAAAACTAAAACATCATAATTTAGCTCCTTAAAATATCTTACAAGATTATATACAAAGGAATCATAATTATCTATCATTAAAATCATATTTTTCATTCTCCTTTGAATTAGTTAATTATTATTTTCAATTGTACCTAATCTTAAGCTATAGTACAATATTATTAAAGAAATTTATTAAAGGACGGTGAAAATATGATAAAAGTTGACCTTCATAGCCATTCTACCTTTTCAGATGGCATATTGTCTCCAACAAAAATGGTAGAACTTGCAAAGGAAAATGGTGCTAAATACTATGCATTAACAGATCACGACACTATATCAGGTCTTGAAGAAGCAGAATTAGCTTCTAAAATACATAACTTAAATTTTATTCCCGGAATAGAATTATCCACAAATTACAACAATGAAAGTATACATATTTTAGGTTTCTTTAAGGACAATTCTTATAAAAGCAGTGAATTTATTAGTTTTTTAGATGAAATAAAAAATAAAAGACTTATTAGGGCAAAAAAAATGGTTGAAAAACTACGTGAACATTTTAAAATTGAATTAAACTATGATAACTTGCTTAAAAGAGGTAAGGATGTTGTAGCAAGACCACATATAGCTGAAGAAATAATAAAATCAGGTTATCCCTTTACTAAAAATCAAATTTTTGATTATTTTATTGGTAATGACTGCAAGGCTTATGTACCTACTACTAAAATTAGTCCAATGGAAGGAATAAAAATGCTTCATAAATTTAACGCCCTAGCTTTTTTAGCCCATCCTGTATTAATTAAAAAAACTCCCTTAGATGAATTTTTATCTATGGGCTTAGATGGTATTGAGGCTATATACTTTCAAAATTCCAAGGAACAGGAAGCATCACTTTTAGAGTTTGTAAATAATAATAATCTACTGACAAGCTGCGGTTCTGATTGTCATGGGGATTTTATTAATGACAAAAGGCATGGTATTGTTGGAACTATGGAAATGAAGGAACTATATCTTGAAAGATTTTTAGAAAAATTGGGTGGTTAAAATACCACCCAATTCACTTTATAAATATGCTATTGCCTCAATTTCAATAATAGCTCCCTTTGGCAATTTAGATACTTCAACTAAGCTTCTAGCTGGAGTATTGTCTTTGAAATATTCTCCATATACTTCATTTACAGTTGCAAAATTATCCATATTATCTATAAATACAGTGGTTTTAATAACCTTATCTAAAGATGAGCCTGCCTGTTCTAATATTGCCCTTACATTTTCTATACTTTGTTTTGTTGCTACCTTTATGTTGGTTTCAAGATTGCCTGTTTCAGGATTTAATGGTATTTGACCTGAAGTAAATATTAAATTTCCTATGATTTGTCCTTGACTATATGGTCCTATTGCCTTTGGGGCTTTTTCTGTTTGTATTACTTTTCTATTCATGTTTACACTCCTTTATATTCAAATTACATAATGTAATAAGTTCTTTTATTGTAACTGCATTATTAAAAATCTCTCTGCTAATCTTATTTGCACTTGTAGTGTAAAAATTATTATTTCCAAAAAACCTTTCTGGTGAATTGAAGGTTGTAATGTTACCATCAAAGAACATTCCGCAGGTATGAGATACAGTTGCTGCAAATTCTATATCATGGGTAACCATTACTATTGTTACACCCTTTTCATTTAAGTCTTTAATTATTTTTTCAAATTTTTCTTTATAAAAATTATCAAGACCTTTTGTAGGTTCATCAAGTAAAATTATATCTGGATTTAGTAATAGTATTTTTGCTAATGCCATCTTTTGTTTTTCTCCACCACTTAAATCAAAGGGGTGCTTTTCAAATAAATTAGTTATTTCTGTAATCTCCCCTATATTCCTTAGTTTTTCATCTATTTCTCTGTTATTTAATTCTGTTTCGCTTAATATCTCCATTAGGTCAAGCTTAACTGTTTTTTTCACAAATAGGGTTTCAGGGTTTTGTGGTAGTGCAACTATATTATATTTTGAAATTATTTTCCCCCTTAAAGGCTTATATATTTTATTAAGCAAGGACAAAGCTGTTGTTTTACCTGTACCATTACCACCTACAATACTAAAGGTTTCTCCCTTATGTACTTTAATTGAAAAATCTTTTAATATATAAGGCTCTTCCTTTTCATATTTAAACCATATATTTTTTGCCTCTAATACAATTTCTTCACTAATAATTTTTTCTTGTTTTAACTCTTTAGTTTTTATTGTCTTATTTTTAAATAATTCTTCAAGATATTTTCTTCCCTCATTTATTGTAATTGGACAATTATAACTTTCTTCAAAATTCATATATAGCTTAATTGGAGTTGGAAGTGCAACAAACATATTATTTGAAGTTTCTTTTAGCTCCTTTGAAATATTCTTTGGACTATTATTTGCAATAACTCTTCCTTTTTCTAATATTATAACCCTATCAGCCATTTTAAACACTTCTTCAAGTCTATGTTCTGTAATAATAACTGTTATGCCAAGGTCTAGGTTTATTTTTTTAACTGTATCTAAAAATTCTGTTGCAGCTATAGGATCAAGCTGAGATGTTGGTTCGTCTAAAACTAAAACCTTTGGATTCATTGCCATTACAGCTGCCAAATTTAATAACTGCTTCTGCCCTCCTGAAAGACCTGAAACTTCTTTATGAAACCATGTTTGTATACCAAAATAGCTTGCCATTTCAGCTACTCTAATTCTAATTGTATTATTATCATATCCTAAATTTTCTAATCCAAAGGCTAATTCATGCCATACCTTATCTGTTACTATTTGATTATCTGGATTTTGCATAACAAATCCAATATCTGTAGTTGCCCTTCTTAAATCTAAATCATTAATATTTATTCCATTATAAAATATATTTCCGCCTCTTTCACCATAGGGTGTTAATGGCTGCTTTAAATGCTTAAGAAGGGTACTTTTCCCAGCACCAGATTCTCCACAAATTAAAATAAATTCTCCTGAATTTATTTTAATATTAATATTTTCTAATGTTAATTCTTTCATTAAAGGGTATTTAAATTCTAAGTTTTCTATTTTAATTATTTCCATTTCTACTCTCCATAATATCTAAAATAATTGGGAATATACTCAAAATTAAATATGCAACATAAACTAATATATTTTTTATAGTTAAAGGATTAATAGTAATTAATGGATAGTACAAAATATTATTTGCACCTATAAATCCTCCACTTATTACTATTAATCCAAGAATTATCAAAACTATAATTGCTATCTTATCTCTTTTTTGAATTTTAAAGATAGAAAAATTAGTTCTGCCTTCTAAACCATACCCTCTAGCCCTCATAGAATCTGAAGTTTCTATTGAATTTTCAAGTGCCATAGTTACTAATATAGAAAGTATATTTATTCCATGTATAATCTTATTTAAAATATTTCCATCAGAAGCACTTTTATGAATGGATCTTTGCCCCTGATTTATTACTTTTAGTTGCATTTTAAACCTTGGAACAAACCTAAGTATCATTGAAAATATAAGGGATGTTTTGGGTATTATTCTTCCAAATAAATATATAAATTTATCTGATGTCATTATTTCGTTATATGCACTAAACCAAGTTATAACTGATATTAACATAGCACATGATGCCACCCCATAAATAATTGCTTCAAGGGTTATTGGGTTATTATTTATATAAACCAATATTGTTGCACCAGAATGTGAAATGAAGGGGTTTATAATAATAAAAATCATCATAATTATAAACATTGCAAAAACCTGCTTTAATGTTCTTTTACCTTTAAGTTTAAATAAATATATAATTGATGTACTTAAGGATATTATAAGGAAAATGGGATGCATAAAAAACATAGAAAATATAATTATTAATACAAAAAACATAAAATTTACTATTGGATGAAATTCTTTCATTTTCTATTCCTTTCTATACATCTCCATATTTACAGGTATATACAAATTCAATTATATCCCCATTTGAAACTTTATATTCACTTATACCATAATTAGGTTCATTGCCATTAACTTTATATTTCCATCCACTACTTTCACCACAAGATTTTTCTGAAATATTGTTAATTGAAACTATGTATTGTGAATTATATAAAGAATTGTATATTGAAGTTATCTTTATTCTATTATTTCTTGTAATTCTATTTAAAATATCATAAACTGTTTCACCTTCAGTAAATTCAATTTTATCCTTAGATAAAATTATGCCATCACTTGGGACATAATCCCTTAAACCTTCTTTTAAATCTTTTAAATTACTGTTTATTGTATTGCAATTTATGCTAAGGCTAACATAGTTTTCTACTACATCCCCCCCCGAAGGTGTAGTAGATTTTATGTTATCTTCATTTTTATTATTTGTATTTACTTCTGGTTTTTTTTCTTCAAGGATTACTTCTTCTTGTTTTATTATTGGATTTTCCTTTGTTTCTAAAGGCAAGTCTTCTTCTACTTCATTGTTTACATTGTAGTTATTACTTATTTCCTCAGGTTTTTCTATATTTAAATTAACAATAGAAAAACCCAATCCAATAATTAAACATAGCAAAAAGATAATTAGTTTATAATATCTTTTAAGCTTTAACATTTTATGCTTCCTTTTTTTTAACTAAATATATAGTACCAACTGATAATAATAAAAGAATTCCATATAAATTATAGTTTGAACTATCAAAGGTTTTAACTTCATTTCCTAGTTTATCCTCTTTTTTAGTTTGAAGTGCTTTATTTTGGTTTTCTAATTCAGTTATTTTATCCATAGCACCTAAAACCTCATCATACCCTACAATATATTTCTTGTCTTCCTCTGATAAGGCTTCATATCTTTCAATTAATGCTAATACCTGCTTCTTATCATTAATTGTTATTTTAGATGGGTTTATATTATCCCAAATATCATTATTAAGATTATTTATAGTTTTTTCTAAATTATCAATTTTTTTCTTAGCCTCTTTTAAGGTGTTATAATTTACAACTTTAGCCTTGTACACATCTGTTAATGAATTATATTTAACAATTAAACCTCTAATTAAATCTTTATTATCATAAGTTATATTATTAATTTGTGAAATTTGACTATTTATATCAGAAACAATTTTTTCATAGTCTGTTTCTGAAATCACATCATTAATATTATATAATGAATTTTTTCCATTTAAAAATCTATCATATCCAACAAGTGAATAAAATACCTGTGGTGTTAGGAATGAATCTGAATTTGCATCTGCACCAAAACCACCATCTGCCTTTTGAAGTGAAAATAAATATGATATTATATCTCCATTTTCTTTAACGAATCCATTTTTGCTATCTGTTGGGTCAAGCTTAAGCTCTGTTAATGCTAAGGCTATTTGTGCTGCTCCATAGGGATTATTTCCCCAAGAATTATCAAAGCCACCATCTGCTCTTTGCATACTACTTAAAAGCGTTAATGCCTCATTAATAACAGCTTTAACATTGTTATTAGTTTCATAATACTTAGCTAGGGCTTGTAATGTCATACCAGTCATATCTTGATCAGCATTACTTGCACCATAGGTAAATCCACCATCAACTGTTTTAAGGCTTAGTATTTTGTTTATAAGTGATTCTCTAGTATTAACTGCATTTATAGGCTCTGTGTAATTTTTACTGTCTAATGCAATTAAAGCATAAACTAATGCATTTATACCCTGTGATTCTATGTTTTCCATGTTCCAAATATAATCAACTAAATTATATCCACCTACATTTGTTGGATCTTTACCAATTGCATTTAATACAATTACTAGTTTTTCAATATTAGAAACA
>CAMNZV010000065.1 GCA_946575275.1 uncultured Clostridium sp.
TCAACTGATATATTAATTAACAACATTATAGTTGCAACTATAGCATATTCAAAATCCTCTTCATATATAAAATAACCTGTTATTATAATTGATAGTATTTGGTAAATACCTAAAAATGATTTTATAAAGGATAAAACTCCTTTATCAAAAGGTAATTTAATTTTGTTACTTCCAAACTTTTTACGCCTTTTATTGCATTCTTCCTTGTTTAATCCTGAATAAACATCACTTTCTAATATTTCTACTACACTACTCCAAACTTTATTGCAGTAATCTGACAATTGTATCGCCCCCACCCAAATAACTTAATTAGTCTAATTATAATACATATTTTGAAAAAAATCTTCTTTTACTATTTTTTAGTTTTGGGGTTGAATATTATTGCCATACAATACCCAAAAAATATTGATGCAGTAATCCCTGCCGCAGTACCCTTTATCCCTCCTGAAAATGCTCCAAGAAGTCCATTCTCATCAACTTCTTTTATTGCTGATTTTGCTAATGTGTTTCCAAAACCCGGAAGTGGAACTGTTGCCCCTGCACCTGCAAATTCTATTAGCTTGTCATAAATACCAAAAGCTCCAAGAATGGCTCCTAGTGTTACAAATATCACAAGTATTCTACCTGGTGTAAGCTTTGTTGTATCCATTAATATCTGTCCAACTACACAAATTAATCCTCCTACTATAAATGCTCTTAAATACTCCATTTACATCTTCTCCTTAATCCATTTCTATTGAAACACAATGAGCAATACCTGGTATACTTTCTCCCTGCAAGGTTGAAGTTGGACTCATTAATGCTCCTGTAGAAATTAATAATACTTTTTTTATTTCTTTTTTCATTAGTTTTTTATACAAATATCCAGTAGCAACAGCCGCAGAGCAACCACATCCACTTCCACCGCTTTCTGTACCCTGTTCTTCATTATTGAAAATTTCTTCTCCACAATCTATATGATTATTAAATATATCGTAACCTAATTCTAATAGTAATTTATCAGTTATTTCTTTTCCAACTATTCCTAAATCCCCAGTTGCAATTACATCATATTCTTCTGGTTTACGACCAGTATCTTTAAAGTGTCTATATAAGGAATCCACTGCTGCCGGTGCCATAGCTGCACCCATATTGTTAGGATCTGTAATTCCATAATCTTTTACAATGCCAGTAGTAACATATTTTACTTTAGGATAATCTCCTTCTTTGTATCCTAATACCATTGCCCCTGCACCTGTAACAGTCCATTGTGCTGTCTTAGCTCTTTGGGAACCATAGTCTAGGGGAAATCTAAATTGTCTTTCAGCAGAACTGAAATGTGAAGATGTAGCTGCTATTACATAATTTGCAAACCCTCCATCCATTATTAATGAAGCAAGACTTAAGGATTCTGTCATTGTGGAACAAGCTCCATAAAGTCCAAAAAATGGTATGGCTATTTCTCTTGCAGCATAGCCTGATGATATAATTTGATTTAATAAATCTCCGGCAAATAAATAATTTATATCTTTAGGTTTTAAGTTAGCCCTTTGGATAGACTTTTTTATTGCTGTTAATAACATTTCACTTTCAGCCTTTTCATAACTGTCCATTCCACAGGTATCATCCTCTAAAATTTCATCAAAATATGTATTAAGTGGACCTTCTCCCTCTTTGGGTCCTACAATGGAGAATGTTTCTATAATACTTGGGGGATTTAATATCTCAATTGTTTGAAGTCCTTTTCTTTTTGTAGTCATATGATCCTCCTTAAAAAAATGAAAATAAATAATGAATTATACCTATTATTACTGATGACCCTATACCATAAACCAATACTGGACCTGCTATTGTAAACATTTTTGCTGCAACACCAAAAACAAAACCTTCTTTTTTAAATTCTATTGCAGATGAAACTATTGCATTAGAAAAACCCGTAATTGGTACTACAGTACCTGCACCTGCAAATTCTGCAATTTTAGAATAAATACCTATACCTGTAAGTAAAGCTCCTAGAAAAACTAGTATTATTGATTCGTAGGCTCCTGCCTCTTCTTTTGTAAAACCATAGCTTAAAAACATATTTAGTATCCATTGTCCTAAAATGCATATTAATCCACCAACAATAAAGGCTTTAAGGCAATTTATTAATATATTAGGCTTTGGCTTAACTTCTTCTAGAATATCATTAAATTTTGCAATTCTTTTTTTTTCTTTCATAAAAAAACCTCCTATAGATAACATTAGTATTTCCAAAATAAAAAAAGGTTATACATAATATATAATATTACATATAACCAAAATTAAAATTTAAAACTTATTTCTAAAAAAAATTGGGGGATCTTCTTTATATAGTTTTAAATTTAATTTTCTGTTTCTAATTTTTCCTTCATAATTTTCAGTACTTTTTTTTCTATTCTTGACACTTGCACTTGGCTAATACCAAGCATTTTAGCCACTTGAATTTGTGTTTTATCTTTAAAATATCTTAAAATAATAATTCTTCTTGAATCACTATCTAAACTGCTTAGTGCTTGTTTTAATTCAATTTTATCTATTATACTATGATCATTTTCTATACCTTTTTCACTTAATTTATCAATAAGCAAAACTGGAACACCATCATCTTGATGTATTGTATCATATAAATATTGCATGCTTGTCGTTGACTCAATTGCTAATATTACATCTTCTAAATCTATACCTGTTGCCTTTGAAATCTCATCAATTGTGGGTTCTCTATTTAAACTTTTAACTAAATCTTCTTTGCAAAAATGAATCTTCCTTGCAAGAGTTTTCACATTTCGGCTTACCTTAATAATTCCATCATCTCTTAAAAATCTTTTTATTTCTCCAAGTATCATTGGTACAGCATAAGTAGAGAACTTTACATTGTATGAAGTATCAAAATTTTTAACTGCCTTTACAAGTCCCATGCAACCTATTTGATATATATCTTCATTTTCATAGCCTCTATTTGAAAATTTTCTGGTAATAGACGTAACTAAGGGTAAATTCATCTCTATTAATCTATCTAGTGCTTCTTTATTTCCTTCTTTAGCTAGTAAAAGTAGTTCTTCATTTTCGTCGTAGTTATAGTCCTTATCCATAGTCTCACCTAACTTACTGTTCCAATTTTTTTTATTAATACCACCTTTGTCCCTTTTCCTTCTTCACTTTCTACATTCATGGAATCCATAAATGTTTCCATTACAGTAAACCCCATGCCAGACCTTTCTAAATCTGGTCTTGATGTGTATAAAGGTTCTACAGCTTTAGAAATATCAAAAATACCTTTACCAAAATCTATTACTGTTACCTTTATGTTTCTATCTTCAATTTCAGCCTCAATTTGTATTATCCCATTATCCAAATTTTCATATCCATGAATTATGGAATTTGTAACTGCTTCAGATATAGCAGTTTTTATATCGGTTAATTCCTCTATAGTTGGGTCTAATTGTGATGCAAAGGCTGCTATTGCCACTCTTGCAAAGCCCTCATTTTGTGACTTGCTTTCAAATTCTATTTTAACTTTATTATCATACATAACTAAAACCCTCCATCACATGCATTCCAATGCTTCTGATACATCATTATAGCATTTTATTATTTGAAAAAGTCCTGAAAGTTCAAACACTTTTTTAATATTCTTACTAATATTAACTATTGATATAGAACCATCCTTTGCCTTCATTTTCTTGTATCTTCCAACAACAGCTCCAATGCCAGAACTGTCCATAAAGTTGACTTTTTCAAAATCTAGTATAAGCTTATTAATATTGGATTTATCTATTCTATCATCAATTTTAGCCCTCATTTCCTCTGCATTATGATGATCTAATTCCCCTGTTAATTTTACAATTAAAATATCACTATTCTTTTCGAATTCAAGAACCATTCTAAAATCCCCCTTTGCAAATAAAATTTTACCATAGTTAATTATGTAAAGTCAACCATTATTTAACATTTTATTTAAACTACAGTACAGAAGTATTTACTTTCTATACTGTAGTTTTTATTACTTAGTTTTTGAAACTATATTAGCTTTATATTTTTCTATTTCCACCTTTATCTTATTATTAATTTCCAAAATACTAGTATCTAACATAATCTCTAAGGCATCCTCTAATGTCTCCATTGTATAGATATGAAAATTGCCTTTATCTATATCTTCCTCTACCTGATTATTTAATACAATTTCATTTTTGTTTGAAAATGGTATTAGTACCCCTGAATCTAAAACTTTCTCTGAATTTTTTAATACTTTATAAAAGCCTTCAATTTTTTCATTTACACCACCAATTGCTTGAACCTCTCCTAATTGGTTTAATGCACCTGTCACTGCAATATTTTGTTTAATTTCTATTTTAGTTAGTGCAGATATCATTGCAATAATTTCAGCCACCTGTGCACTATCTCCTTCAACAATTCCATAAGTCTGTTCAAAGCACAAGTGAAAATCTACTGGAAGAAATTCATAAGGATTAATAAAATTTATTAAAAGACTATTTATAATGCTAATTGCTTTTTCATGAATATTTCCAGAAAGATTGCTCTCTTTTTGAACATCATGAATTCTACCGCTGCCTTTATATACTATACAGGAAATTCTAATTGGTCTACCAAACCTAAATACTCCTGTATCAATTACTGCTAGCCCATTAATTACCCCTACTTTTTTACCTTTAGTAGATACAATTATTTTTTCCTCCTTATACATATCACTAATTTCATTTTCAAGATTATTTTCTAAATATAAATATTCAATTATATCTTCTTTATCAATACTTTCTTTACCTTTCAATATATTTTTATTTTTTACAAAAATTATTATTTTATCGATTTCCCAAGTATCCATTAAAATTTTCAACTTGTTATCCGTTAGTCTACATAAATACTTTGCTATTTCTTTAATAACTTCTTCACTTATTTTGTCTATACCATTTTTTTTAGCTCTATTTAAAATAATATTTTTGATTTCTTCTCCCTTAATATTTGCAAGTTTTATTTCTTTTTTTATTTCTGTTACAATTGGGAATATTTTTTTAAAATCTTCATCTGAATTATATAATAATTCATAGCTTTCATAATCTCCAATTAATACTACTTTAACCTTAACATTTATAGGTTCAGGTTTTATACTATTTAATGATAATAATTCATAATAATTTTTACAACTTTCTATATTTACCTTCCCTGAAAGGAGTATCTTTTTTAGTGCAAAATAACTGAAATTATTTATAATCAAATCATTTAATCTTATAACAATACAACCTTCATTTGCTAATACTAGACTTCCTGGTGTAATTAAGGACATATTAGTATCATAGCCACCATTTTGATTTTCATATTCAATATTACCTAAAAGATTTGTTACTGTTGGGTTTTCTTCATATATTACTCTTGGATTTTTGCAATTACTATTATCAACTAAAACATAAGCATCATACATATCCATTATCCTATTAATATTTTCATCTTCATCATCAAAATTAATTGAATAGTTATCTAGCAGTTGATTTTCAATAGCTGTAAAAACCTTTTCTAAATAATCATAAGCATCATTATCTAATATATATTCTATTAGCAAAGAATGTTTATAATCTTGGAGTTCTTCATTTAAATATTCTAAAAATATCTCTTTTAATCTATTTATAGATTTAGCTTCAATATTTTTTATTTTTTCTAAATACTTTTCTGCTTTATTCTTAAGCTCACTAGCTTTTAATATTATTTTATCTTTTCTGTCCTCTGTTAATTCGTCATATTCCCGCTCTGTCATTGCTTTTCCGTCTTTTAGTGGAATAAAAGCAAACCCACCATTTGATGCCTTAACATCAAAGCCTTCCTTTTTGGATATATTTATTAATTCATTAATATAATTGCTTTTTTTTGAACTAATATATTCTAAAATAATGTCTTTTTCATCTTCACCAGAGGAATTATTAAATTCATTATATATACCTACATACCTTTCCTTTATATTATTTAAGCTTATACAAAAATTTTTTCCCCTTCCGTTTCCTAAAAAAATTACCTTAGGACATTTATCATCTTCAAAAGTTACGTAACATATATCCTGTGGTTTATCTTTATTTTTATATAAATCTTTTAGATAATTCACAAGATTATCTACATTTTCTCTAGAAAATGACTCAACTAAATAAATGTTAAAATTGTCTTCATCTATATTAATACCATTTTTAATATCTTCATAGGCTGCTTTTATTTGGGGAATATCCTTGAGTTCAATATCCCCTTCACCACAATTTAAATCAATATCAAATAATATTTCTTTAGGAGTTAATTCTTTTTTCATTATTACCCACTTAAAAAGCTGTTTTTTGCAGCATTGCTCAAGTAGTTCCCTCCTTTATATTTTACTTACTATATTAATATTCTATTTAGTGTGATTTAGATATTGTTTTTATAGTATTAATTGAAAAAGCTTACTTGGTAACTTTTAGTTTCGTTAAATGAAGAAATACTAAGTCCTATAAGTCTTATTTCCTCGATAACTTTCTCATTTTCTAGAATTTCCTTTGCATTTATATATATTTCTTCAGAACTATCTACAAAATGCATTAAAGTTTTGCTTCTAGTGTGACTTTCAAAATCAGATTTTTTATATTTAACACTTATAGTTTTTCCTTTTATACCTTTATCCTTTAAGGTTTTACTTATTTCGCCAGAAAAATATTTTAAGTATCCTAATAGTTCATCATTATTAGAGGTATTAACCTTCAAAGTCCTTTCTCTTCCAATAGATTTTCTCTCTCTTTTGGGTATTACTTCTCTATTATCAATTCCCTTAATTCTATAGTAAACATCTATTCCTAATTTACCTAAATATTCCTCAAAAAACTCTTTAGGAAGATTATAAATATCTTGAACATAGAATAAACCCATATTATTTAACTTCTTAACAGTCTGTTTTCCTATTCCAAAAATCTTTCTTAATGGCAGAGGTAATAATATTTCTGGAATCATTTCCTCTTTTATTGTCATAATTCCATTTGGTTTATTCCAATCAGATGCTAGTTTTGCTAAAAACTTATTATATGAAATTCCAACTGATAAGGTTAAGCCCAGTTCCTTATAAACTTTATTTTTAAGTTTTATTGCAACTTCATAACCATATTCATAACTTTTTTTCCCTAAATCTAAAAAAGCCTCATCTAAAGATAAAGGCTCTATTATTTCTGTTTCTTCTTTATATATTTCAAATATTTTATTAGCTAATTCTTTGTACCTACTCATTCTTACAGGTACATATATACCCATTGGACATAATTTCCTTGCCATAAATATTGGCATTGCCGAATGAACTCCATATTTCCTTGCCTCATATGAACATGTAGACACTACACCTCTGTCTGAAGTTCCTCCAACAATTACAGGCTTTCCTTTTAATTTATAATTATCCCTTTGTTCAACAGATGCAAAAAATGCATCCATATCTATATGCAATATAATCTTTCCCATATTTAAATAAACGCTTCCTCTATAATACCTTGATTTTTACTAACTATATAAGAGTATACACTACTAAAAAGTAATTCTTTAAGAAATTTTTCATTATCTTCTTTATTTGCAAAAGAAATTATGGCAATTGCAAGAAGTACTCTAAAACTTTTATCCATATAATACTCATATTCATACTCATTAAGGCAAAGATACTCAATAACTTCAGCAATTTTATCACAATATTCTTTAGGATTATATTTTCCAGCAGCTATGCCCAAAAATGGTAAACATTGATGACTTATTTTTATATTCTCTTCTTCAAACTGAAGTAATAATTGTTTGATTCTAATTATAGTACTATTATTTTTATTTAATAAAATAGCTATTATTAATCCTTGTACACTATTTTTTGAAAACATATTTAAATCTGTTAATGTTTCAAAGTTATTCTTCAAATAATTATTAATCTTTTCTTTATCCTTAAATGTTAATGAAAGCAATGCACACTCTAAGTAATCTTCCTCGTTAGTAAGATTATAAAATTCCGATTTCATATAGCTGAAAATATCGCACATTCTAAGTTCAAAATCAAACATATCTTCCTCTACCCCATGTTTGATTAAAG
>CAMNZV010000066.1 GCA_946575275.1 uncultured Clostridium sp.
CTGTTGCCATGCTATCAGAATCACTTTTAGGTCCTTGAACTACAGAAAGATTTGGAATATCATTTCCTTTAGATTTTACTAAGTTTGCATAATCACTTTTTATTTTTGATGATGAAATACTATCAAATTTTATAAAATTATCCTTATTAATATCCTTAAAGTTTATTTGAAGCTTAGAATCTGCTAAGTTTGAATCATTTAGTATGTTATTATTTATATATACTAACTGACCTGAATTTATTAACTTAAGGATTTCCTTAGCTCTTTTATTTGTAATATCATTTTCTGAAAAATATTCTACGTAATTTCCTTTTTCAGACTCTACATTACCATCAGAATATTGATATCCACTACTTTTCTTTTTAAACTCTTCCCATAATTTTGTATTTGTAACATCTGATTGTGTATACCATAGCTTAGTTGCATATTTTTGATTAACTCCACCTATTAATCCATTTAAATCCTTTGTTAGATTACCATTACTTCTCATCTCACTTATTTCTTGTGAAAATGGTGCTGTATAATCTCTATATTTTTTTTCAGTATCAAAATATGCATTTAACCCATCATTTTTTCTATTTATAATAACTACATCATATTGTCCATTTAATTCATCTACCATACTACTGAATTTTGCCATGGTCATGTGGGTAACATCCATATCAGCATTACTACTAAGTTCAAACTTGTCCCCTGGATTTACTTCTAAGGCTTTAAGCTTTGCTGTATCTGCTTTTGAAATAAAACTTGGTATTGTAATTAGTGAGGAAATAAATACAAATAATATTATCCATATAGTTTTTCTAAAAAATAAATTTCTAGAAATACTTTTTTGTTTTTTCATTCTCTTTGATCTCATTTTTAACCCTCCTTACCTAATATACTATATATCTGAATTTCTAAATTCTATTAATGTTTTAAATTCTTGTGATGCCTCATTAGTCCCTTGTTTTTTGTCTAATGTTACAATAACTTGAACTCCTTTAGCATTAGAAATCTTTTTATTACTTCTTTCTGCATCAGTTAAATTATTATAATCTATTGGTACTATTTTAAAGGAACTTACCTTATTTGATAGTACAATTGTTACCAAATTAGATCCATCCATATAAGATACAGTAAAATCTCTTGCATTTAATGCAAAGGTATAAGGAACCTTATTCCCTAAATCATTAATTTGATTAAAGGTTATCTCTCTTATATCCGTATTAGCACCATTAATAAAACTATCATAATTTTCAGTTGAAGCATCTACTAGTGTCATACCTCCAGCAAATTCTATACTTTCAATATCCTTTGCTTGCTGCGCTACTTTAATTAATTGATTTTGAATTGCCTCTCCTTCTTTTTGAAGATCTGATTTTATATTTGTTTTTATTAAAGAATTATTATTCACATAAAAGAAGGTTCCAATTAATCCAAGAACTATAGTTGATATTGATAATGCTAGTATTACTTCCATTAAAGTAAAAGCCTTTTTCTTTTTCTTCATTATTATCACCTTCTTTAATGAACTAGTTTCCATAATCCTCTTCTTAAATATTTATCTGCATCATATATTTCACTGTTTACATTGTTAATTTGATAATATGATCTAATTGGTACATATATTAAATCAACTGACATTGGTGTACCTATAAATATATTATTTAAATCCTGTGAAACATAGTATTTTGCAATAATTGTATTAACAACATCCCTTGTAATTGTATCAGTTTTGTATATATTTTTATCGCCGGCTCCAGTAAACTTAACATCCCCTGCTGCAATTATTGACCCTTCATAATTTACTGCACCCTTTATTTCTACATTTCCTTTTGTAACTATAACTGCTTGAATGCTGTTATTTGGATTATTGGTTGTAGGTGTTGCTTCAACTATATCATAATTTCCTGAAGCATTTTTAACCTTAATAACTCCACTTTCAATAATAATGTCCATATTTTCATCTGGATTTAATACAATTTTACCATAGTTTTCATTTGCATTAGTTCCTGTTGGTACAAATCTTGACATTCCTGCAAAATTAATTTGACTTTGTGCTACACTTTCATCAGTTGAATAAACTTTTTTTGCAACAATGTTATTATTGTAAGCCATTAACCCTTTTACTTCTCTATTACTATCGTCAATTTCACCTAGACCTGGAATTCCTCTTAGTGTTCCCATTCCAAATACTTCTGTTGCAAAATCTCTTTTAAATGTTTTTATATACTCATCATCCTCTACAGAGGTGTTAGAATAAGTTACGTTCCCATTATTTACAACAGCACCTGTTGCATGAACCTTATTTATATTTACACCACCAAAGTTTAAGTCTCCAGTGCCATTTTTATTATAATAACCAACAAAATACTTAGCCTTAGCTTGTGCCGAATTTTGTCCATCAATAGTAAATACCATAGGTGCAGAGTTTGGTCCATTGTACTGTCTCATTTCAATACCATTAGTACCATCCTTAACATTAATGTAGGCATTATAATTGCCCTTTACAGCTACAGATTCTCCTGTTTGATACTTATTTTCAGAAGTATTTAAATAAGCAACTCCCATAATATAAGCATCATTAGTTACATTAATTAATGAATTACTAGATCCATTTACAATTATACTACTTGAATTTCTAGCTGAATTCATAATATTATTATGATTATCTTGATTACTTTCTGTTATATCATTTATCCCATAAAAGTTTTCAAGAAATATGTTACTTTTGAATGCATTTAATGTTAAATCATTATTAGTAATTAAGTTTTTTGCAAGTAACAGATTATCACCAGTGTCGCCTGTTACATCAGTTTTACCAACATTTACATTTAAAGCATATATATCTTCTGCCATTGTAAGTTTGGCATTGTTAACTATATTTACAGTAGCTGGTGTATAGATATTTCCTTCACCCATTGAAAAATTATTATCCTTAATAAATATACCACTTCTATATTTGTCGTATACTGGGTCATTAATTTCAGTAGCTCTTCCATTTACCCAAATGTCTCCATATATATTTACATTTCCACAGTTTTCTGCATAAAGATTGCCATCTGCAGTAATTGCTTTTAACACTGATTGCCCTTTTATTAGTACATAATCAGAATTAGTTTCTACTGATTGACTATATTCTGGAGCATTAATTGTAAAACTTGTTTCTATTGTTTTTAAATTTGTATATTCTGTTATATTACTAACTTCAGTATTAAATGTAGATCTTATCTTTAAATATATGTTATGTTTATCCTTAACATTTTCTATTTTGCATTCTATTATATCAATTTTTGATTCTTTATTTGTTGTTCCACCTGATTGATTATCACCAATATTATTCCAAGTTGCATTTTTGTATGCATTAGAGGACAAATCTCTAATTTGTTCCTCATAATCAGTTGTTATTCCAATTAAAGCATCTGGTACTATATAAGATGTTTTTAATACCCCATACAATAGTATGTTATTTAATTTATCAGCTTCTACAGCTGCCATATTATTAGTTGATAAATTTGCTGTTTGGTCTACCTCTGATGTTGCCAAAAAATCTATAAAATACCTTTTAAACATTTCGTTAATTTCTTCATCTGTGAAAGTTGAAGGAACTCTATTGTTTATATTTTCTTTAACGTTGTAGTTAGCATAAGCTATGGCTGCATCTGCATTTTTATTTATAGCATTATTTATTATTTGAACCCCTGCATCTGATTGATATAAATTTTGTAGTTTTCTACTTTGATTAATTCTAGTTCTATAATCTGTAGATACTACTGCAAGCATACTAGTACCCATTGCAAATATTAGTGCTGTAATAAATACTAACATAACCATACTTGCGCCCTTTTTTTTCTTTCTCATAAACACCCCTCCTATCTTATAACCCTAATATTTGTGGCAGTGCTTCCTTCAAATAGTACATCACCACTTGAATTATTTACACTAACATAAATATTATATAAATCCCCATATCTTACTGTAGTTTCATTAAAAACGTTATTGACAATTTTAACAGGTGATAATACATGATTATCAACTTCTAGTGTTGTTAATGATGCACCATTTGTTAATTTATCCCTGTTAAATGTTTTCTCAATGATTATTCCAGCCATATTATCTACATAAGTATTAAAAATTCTGAAATTTCTTTGTGCATTAGATGTATTATTATCATTTGAGTAAGTAAATTTTATTTTTCTTTTAAGATTAATTGTATCTCTTGGATAACAATTATAGCTATTAGTATTATCTGCCAATACTAAATTTAAGTTATTATCCAGTTTAAAAGTTAAATCTGGAGAGTTAAATAGTAAATCTAATCCTCCATTTACAGATATCTTATTTCCATTTTTCAGCATAATAACATAGTCACAATCTTCATCTTTTGTTTCAGTTGATATTACTACTTGATCATTATAACTACCATTTGTGTCTCTTGTCATATTAACATTAACTGTGTATGGAGTGTCTTGATATTCTGATGCTAAGTTAAAGGAGCCTACTAAATCTGTAATATTATTAGAGGCATCTAAATTTGCTGTTAACTTCTTTTCTACTATTGCATTATTATTTAACAAATTAAGCTCATTAGATGAATTTAATGTTATTCCAATAGAACTGTAGGCAGCTAATTCTTCTAAATATTGCTGCCCTATAATACTTGCTTTTTGTTCTGTTTCTGATTGTTCTGCCTTTTTGTTAGATGTAATTGTCATAGCTGATAAAGGAACTATTATAACTGCTAAAATTGCTATAGTTATAATTACTTCTATTAAACTAAACCCTTTTTTCTTATTCCTTTTCATTCTATCACCTCTCCTACTTTACATTTACAACTCCAGTTCCTTCTGATTTAACCTTTACCCTTGGGTTTGTTGCATCATCGCCTGTAACTTTAATTGTAACAGGTTTTTTAGTATTGTTTGTTATATTAAGTGCTATTTGCGATTTATCATCATTACCTTTTCTAGCTTCACTAAATATTTCAAATAATATATCTTCTGATTTAGGATTAAATGTTATTCCATTTGCATTTCCGTTACCTGGCATATTAGAATTATCAGCTTTATATTTGTAGAAATATGTTCCGTTTACCTCTGTAAAAACTACTTCTACGTCAATTTCTTCATTTTCATCTACATAAATGTAGCTTGTTTTTGAAGCATCATTTGCTAGTCCCATTTTAAATGAACTTGCATCTGAATCTGCTGATTTTATAGAGGCTACTAAATCATTTTCACCTTCTGTTGATTTTTTTGTTACTCCACCTGTTGCAGAGCCTGTTGTAAATAAACTTGTTTTTCCTGTTACTTTTTCATAAACCCAATTTGCATAATTATCATCTATATCTGTTGCCTTTGGTATTCCATATACCTCTAGTGTCATTGTTCCTGCTATTTCTGTATCATTTTTAGGTCTTGCATTAAATGCACTTATTACAACTTGTCTATCATAGTTTTCTAAACTTTCCATAAACTTATTAAATGCTTCATCTGTACCTGTAAATGATAATGTAAATGTAAGCATTTCTACTGTTTGTGCTGTAGCTGTACTTCCACTAGCTGGTGCTTGTTGTATTGCTGTTGCACTATTGCTTTCTGCATTTTTAAATTTTTCTTCACTTTGTCTAATTACATCTACATAGCTTTTAAAAGTTGTGTCTGGTAATGGTGCTGCATTTGAAGTTAAATCTTCAATCCCTTTTACTGAAAGTTCACTAAATTGAATACTACCATCCACTTTACTATCTAACAATAATTTATCTATTTCAGAAATTATTTTATATTGTAAAATTTCAGGATAAAAGGTTGAAGCTTTATCAATTTCTTTTGTTGTAAGTTCCTTAACCTGCGATTTTCTATCATCTAATGATCTTATTTCGTATTCTGCAGTATTATACTCTGTTTGCAACATATCCTTTTGAGTTCTTTTTTCACTTACTTCATCTCTTTGTGATGTAAATATAAAGTAGAAATATACAAATAGGATACACACCATAGCAAATACTAATAATAAATTTTTATCACGTTTACTTATATTCATATTACTCAACATCCTTTAATCTACAATTTATATTAAATGTGTACTGACTACCTATTGTAACTTCATTTATATAGGATACTAGGGAATCTTCAACATAATCAAGCTGTTCTAAATTATATTGAAATGCTGCAATATCTTCCCTTGATGCTCCAAAACCTTCAATTTTAATTTCTGTCTTTGACATAGTTAAACTTGTTAATGTTACTGTATTTGATGCCTTTATATCACTAAGCATATCAGTATTTACAACTATACGACTGTCAACAGCCTTAAGTACTGCTGTAATATCATTATCGTATGATGAAAGAGCTGCAATTTTGTTATTAACCTCTTCTGATTCTTTTCTTAGCTGTACAAATTCTGGATCATTTAATTTTTTTGTATAATCATCAATTTTTTTATTTAAAAAGAATACTTGACCATAATTTATTATTGATGCTATTACACATATTGCAACTGAAACTATTAATCCAATATACAAATATTTATCATAATTTTTATCCCCATGTTTTTTTACTTTAAATTGACTAAAAAAATTCATATCCTGATTCATGATGTCACCCCCTATTATATCCTAATTAATGCTCCTATAGCATTAAGGTATTTCCCTATATCTAAACCTTTTTCACATTGGTTTGTAAATTCTATATTATTAAGTTCTGTAACCTTTTGAGTACTTATATTTAATTTCTTTTCCATGTACTTATCTATACCCCTTGTATTTGATAATCCACCAAAAATCATTATATTTTCAATTCGTCTACCAACTGATTGGTTATTGTAGAATTGTAATATTCGTTCTAATTCTCCAAGTATCTCGTCTAAGGTTTCTTGTACTGCTATATTAAGAACATCATCATAGTCTACATTAATTAAGTTGGATTTTTCTATTCTTTCTGATTCTGTTGATTTTATCGACATATCTATTTTGGTACTCAATGCATAATCAATGTTATTTCCACCATATTTAATTATTCTTGTAAAATCAAGTTTATTATCTTTAAATATAGTAACATTAATTGACGTTGCCCCCATATCAACAAAAGCAACAGTACCTCTATTGGTTAATTTACAGTGATTAGATAATTTGTTTAGCGAATTATAGCTGACATCTAATACATAAGGATTTATATCTAAGGAATATAGTAAATCATAGTATCCTTTTGCAACTACATTTGGATAGGATACAACGTTAACTCTATTTTTTGCACCTTCATTATCTGCAACCTTATCTAAAATTGTATATTGTATAACATAATCTTTTAATTTTATAGGTAAATATTGTTCAATTTCATACTCTATTACTGTATCGATTTCATCTTCATTAACTAAAGCTGAAACAACTATTTCTCTATTTATTATAGCAGAAGAATTTGTTGTACAAGTTCCATCTTTAATTCTTACATTATTATCTTTTAGAAATACTTTTATACCTTCATATATATCTCTTTGATTTGCAATCTTCCCATCTTCAATGGCACCTTCAGGAGTTTCCAATTCCATTAGTCTGTATATTTGTAATTTGTTTCTTGAATATCTTCCCTCTACTATTTTTATAGTGTTTGATCCAATATCAAAAGAAACAACATCCCTTGTTTTTTCAACTTTTACTTTGTTTTTATCTTTTCTTGATGGTAATTTTATTTCTTTATTTAAAGCCTTTAATGCCATTTCTCTCACCCCTTTATTATTTTAAAATTGCTAAGCACTTTTTATTAGTGCTTAGCCTTTTAAGTAAATATTTAAAATAAATTCACGAACTTATATTGTCCCCTTCGTGTATATTTTAAAAATTATTTTTCGTATACACTACCTACTGTTCCATTTGGATAAACTTCAGTTGATGCTCCAGTACTATCTATTAATTCTATTGTAATTTCACCTACACTTGAAACAACAACAGGAACATCTGTCCCCTTAAATCCTGCTGCCTTAGCTTGTGAAATAGAATC
>CAMNZV010000067.1 GCA_946575275.1 uncultured Clostridium sp.
ATGGCAAATACTACATCTGATAAATTCAATAAGAACTTTGCATTTAATTGGCAACGTAAAAGTGACAACAGGATTGTGAGAAACTGGAAGGAGTTTGCAGATTCAATGTTAAGCATTCCAATGGCACATCAAATGGCTACAAACTATATGATTTTAGATGGAACAAAAAACAAGCAGACATTAAAAGTAATGCGTCCATATCAGGTATATGCAACTCAAAATGTAATAGAAAAAATAAAAAAGGTAGATTTTGATTTTGGGTTAAACAAGGTAGGCTACATATGGCATACTACAGGTTCAGGTAAAACTATAACAAGCTTTAAAACAGCTTGGCTTGCAAGTAGAATGCCAAAGGTAGATAAGGTGGTTTTTGTAGTTGATAGAATTGCATTGACAAAACAAACAAATGAAAATTACAGAGCATATGATCCAGATGCAAGTGAAGATAATATTGGAAGTGTACAAGATACAAATAATACTAATGATTTAAGTAGGAAATTAAAAGGCAAAGATAATAATATAATAGTAACCTCAATTCAAAAACTTGATACATTAGTTAAACGTAAAGGATTTAAATCACCAGACAAGAATATTGTATTTATTGTAGATGAGGCACATCGTTCAACAGGTGGTGATAGCTTTGATAAAATACAAAAGGCATTTAAAAGATCAGCATGGGTTGGATATACAGGAACACCTATGTTTGATGAAACAGCAACAGGTCTTAGAACAGAAGAAATATTTGGACCACTATTACATGCATATACAATTCGAGAGGCAATAGCAGACAGGAACGTTTTAGGATTTAAGGTGGATTTTAAAACAACAATAGATGATACTAAAATGAGAGAAGAATATCTTCCCATATTCTATAAAGAGAAATACCCTAAATGGACAGATAAGGAAATTGAAGATAAAATTAATAACTTAAATCAAGAAGATATGGATGATGCAGTTGAGTCAAGTTTTTATGATGAAAATTTAGACCATGTTAAATTAGTGGTAGAAGATATTTATAAAAATTGGAGAAATCGTTCTAATGAAGGTATGTATAATGCACTTTTAACAACACATGTTGGTGGTGGTAAGGCAAGCACTCCAATGGCAATGATGTATTTTAGAGAGTTTCAAAGGGTTAATGAAGAAAATAGAGAAAATGGAGGTCAAATATTAAAAGTAGCAGTTACATTTAGCATAAATACATCAAACAATGATACTATGCTTGAAACGAACAAAGGATTATTTGAGGCTATTAATGCTTATAACAGCCAGTTTGGGACAAGCTTTGGAATGGATGATGTTGCAGGATACACCCAAGATGTTACTAGCAGATTAAATAAAACTGCCACTGATAAAAGATATTTAGATATTGTAATTGTTGTAGATCAGCTTTTAACAGGATTTGATGCACCAGAGCTTAATACACTTTATGTTGATAGAACATTAAAGGGAGCTGGACTTATCCAGGCATATTCTAGAACAAATCGTATTTCAGATAGACAAGATAAACCTTGGGGACATATTGTTAATTATAGATGGCCTGCTGAAAATGAGAAATTAATGAATAAGGCTTTAGCAATATACGCAAATAAGGATTCGGCAATTCTATCTGAAGATGAACAACGTAATTCTAATGAAAAGGATGGTATTATTGCAAAACCTTTTGAAGATATATTTAATGAGGTTAAAGAGGTTGTTTCAAAGCTTGGTAATATGACTAATGAGTTTCAACAATTGCCACCTTCAGAGAAACAAAAGGAATATATGTTGGATTTGTTACGTGAATATAATTTGGGTATGGCAAAATTAAAGCAATATAACCCTGAAGAGATTAATGGAGATTCAATAGGATTTAATTATGATAATCCAGATGAATTAGTTGAAAAGCTTGGTATGTCAAGCGAGCAGGAGCGTATGCTAACTACTGTTTTAACAAATGAATTGAAAAGTTATATAGCAGTGAAAAAAAAGGTTCCAGTATATCAAATTGAATTAAAGATGACTCATGTTAAGGATGTTAAAATAGATTATGATTATTTAACTGAATTAGTAGAGCAACTATTAAATCAAGTGCATTATGGGAACAGGGAAGAGGCAGAGGAAACTAAAGATAAAATCAATCAATTTGCAAATGGTCTTGAGGACAGAAATTATGCTACTAAAATTATGAATGCAACTGTTGCTATAATTAAGGGGCATTATCCACCAGAAGGAGTTAATTTAACATATCCAGTAAGGCTTAAAAATAGTGAACAAATAATACAAGCAGCTAATAATATTAGTCTTGATAGAATGTTTTTAGATTTCAGAGTAAAATGGGGTATTACAGATATAATTACAAGTGCAAATATGCGTGAATTATTTAGTCGTCACCAATATGGTATGCAGGATTTAGATGATGCAGGGCAAATTAAGGACATTATAGGTAAAGCTAGTGGAAATTATATGGAATTGGCACACGACAAGGATATACAAGGTTTGCCTAGGATTAAATATCGTAATAGTCTACGTGAAGCTATTTATGCATTAGCTGATGAATTGGTGGAAAACTAAATTTGAAATATAGTGATATTAAAAGGAGAAGATAATGGATAATAACAATAAAGTACCAAAGTTAAGGTTTCCGGGGTTTACAGATGCTTGGGAACAGTGTAAGCTTGGAAATATAGCCGATATTAGAAGTGGAAGAGACTACAAACACCTTTCAGAAGGTGAAATTCCTGTTTATGGAACAGGTGGATATATGCTAAGTGTGAATGAAGCTTTGTCATATAAAGAAGATGCGATAGGTATTGGTAGAAAAGGTACAATTGATAAACCATACATATTGAGAGCACCTTTTTGGACTGTAGACACCTTATTTTATGCGGTTCCTGAGAATGATAATGATTTAAATTTTGTTTATGATATTTTTCAAAATATAAATTGGAAACAAAAAGATGAATCAACAGGTGTTCCAAGTTTATCCAAAACTGTTATTAATGATGTAGATGTTTTGATACCTGATTATAAGGAACAGAAAGAAATAGGTGGCTTTTTCCAAAACATCGACAACCTTATCACCCTTCATCAGCGTAAGTTAAAACACTTGCAAGATAAAAAGAAAGGTTTACTACAAAAAATGTTTCCGAAAGAAGGAGAGGTTGTACCAGAACTACGTTTTAAAGGATTTACTGACCCTTGGGAACAGCGTAAGCTAAAAGAGGTGGCAGAAATTGTAGGTGGTGGAACTCCAAGTACAGGTAACCCTGAGTACTGGGATGGAGATATAGATTGGTATTCCCCCACTGAAATTGGCAATCATATTTATGCCAATGGAAGCAAAAAAAAGATTACTGAATTAGGACTAGAAAAAAGTTCAGCAAAGATACTCCCTCAAGATAAAACTGTTCTATTTACAAGTAGAGCAGGAATTGGAGATATGGCTATTTTACAACATCCAGGGGCAACCAATCAGGGGTTTCAATCAGTTGTTCTAAATGAAGGGATAGATACATACTTTATATATTCAATGGGACATTTGATTAAGAAGTATGCAGAAAAGAATGCGTCAGGTTCTACCTTTTTAGAGATATCGGGAAAAGTCTTGGGGGAAATGCCTATACTATTGCCCTCAAACAATGAACAAATACAAATCGGTAGTTTTTTCAAGAGTATCGACAACCTTATAACCCTTCATCAGCGTAAGATAAAACACTTGCAAGAACAAAAGAAATCATTACTACAACAAATGTTTATATAATAGTTTAGGAGAGAGAGGAAAATAAATGAGTAACAATTTACAAACAATAACAAGTAAACTTTGGGCAATGGCAAATGAATTACGGGGGACTATGGATGCTTCAGAATATAAAAACTATATATTAGCATTTATGTTTTATAGATATCTGTCAGAAAATCAAGAGAGATATTTAATTGAAAATAATGTATTAGATATGAAAGATGGTCAAACAATAAATGATATATATTTAGAAGAAGCAGTAGGAACTGATTTAGATGATTTTTTACAGGATATTTCATTAAGCTTAGGATATGCAATAAAGCCACAAGATACTTGGAAATCACTAATAAGTAGAATTGAAAATTCACAAGTTATTCCAAGTGATTATCAAACTATTTTTGATAACTTTAATAAAAATGCAGAGTTAAACAAAGAAGCGGTAAAGGATTTTCGTGGAGTATTTAATGATATTAACTTAGGAGATTCGAGGCTTGGAGTATCAACAAATGAACGTGCAAAGTCTCTTAACAATATAGTTAAATTAGTAAATGGAATAGAATATAAGGGGAATGATGGAAAGGATATATTAGGAGAAATATATGAATATTTAATTGGCCAATTTGCAGCAAGTGCTGGTAAAAAAGGTGGGGAATTTTACACGCCACACCAAGTAAGTAAGATTTTAGCAAGATTAGTTACAGATGGTGTTAATAAATCTGATGAATTTTATAGCGTATATGATCCAACAATGGGATCTGGGTCTCTGCTACTTACAGTTGGGCAAGAGTTACCTAAAGGAATGCCTATAAAGTATTATGGACAGGAGTTAAACACAACAACTTATAACTTGGCACGTATGAATTTGATGATGCATGATGTATCTTATAATAATATGACTTTAAATAATGCAGATACATTGGAAAGTGATTGGCCAGATGGACCAAATGAAAAGGGGATTGATCAGCCAAGAAGTTTTGATGCAGTAGTTGCAAATCCTCCATATTCTGCAAAGTGGGATAATTCAGAAACAAAATTAAAAGACCCTAGATTTAATGAGTATGGAAAATTAGCACCAGCTTCAAAGGCTGATTATGCATTTATATTACATAGTATTTATCATTTAAATGCAAATGGAACAATGGCAATAGTATTGCCTCATGGAGTGCTATTTAGAGGTGCGGCAGAAGGAAAGATACGTCAAACATTAATTGAAAAAAACTATCTTGATGCAGTAATAGGCTTACCATCAAATTTATTCTACGGAACAAGTATACCAACAATTATTTTAGTATTAAAAAAGAATCGTAAAAGTAAAGAGGTACTATTTATTGATGCAAGTAGGGATTTTGAGAAGGGTAAAAATCAAAATAATTTAAGTGATGAAAATATTGACAAAATAATAAATACATTTAAGGCATCCAAAGAAGAGAGGGAAGTTAAAAAATATTCACATTTAGCTACAATTGATGAAATAAAGAAAAATGACTATAATTTGAATATTCCACGTTATGTTGATACCTTTGAAGAAGAAGAAGAAATTGATTTAGATGAGATTAATAAACAATTAGAAATAGACAATAAGGAAATTGCAGAACTTGAGGAGAAAATAAAGGAACAATTAAAAATTTTAGGGGTAACAATTTAAATTATTAATATAATGGATAAATTCTTTTTAATTAATTAAAAGAGAATTTATTCATTGTTTTTTCAATAAAATAATTAGAAATATAAATTTAATATTATTTTTAAGTTTGAATTTATAGTTTTTATTAACGCCTTTCCTTGGGAACAGCGTAAGTTGGATGACTTTGGTCTCGCAACGAGTGGTACATCAATAGAATCTGAATTTTCGAGTGACGGAAAATATAAAGTAATTAGTATTGGTAGTTATTCAGAAAACAGTGTTTACACTGATCAAGGTATTCGAGCAATTGAATCTGAAAAAACAATAAAACGTGTTCTTAATGAAGACGATCTTACTATGATTTTAAATGATAAAACTACTTCTGGAAATATAATTGGAAGAGTGTTACGTATTGAAAAAGGCGGTATTTATGTATATAACCAACGAACACAACGAATCGAGCCGAACAAAGAAAAATATGATACGCAGTTTCTGTATCAATTGTTGAATGCTCCATTAATACGTGAAAAAATCTTTAAACAGAGTCAAGGGAATACACAGATTTATGTTAATTGGTCGGCGATAAAAGAGTTAGATTATTTGATACCTTCATTATCAGAACAAAAGCAAATCGGTGTGTACTTTCAAAATATCGACAACCTTATCACCCTTCATCAGCGTAGGTAATTATATAAAATGCATTTTTAACTTAGGCCTGATAATGATCTCATAACTAAATCTACATCTTTATTTTCTAATTCTTGAATAATATGCAAGTATGTTTTTTGTGTTGTTGTCATGCTGGCATGACCTAATCTTCTTGCAACACTTGCTATTGATACCCCAGCAAATAGTAAAAGAGAAGCATGTGTATGTCTCAAACCATGAATAGAGATAACTGGAATATTAGCTTTTTTACAATGCTTTGCCAGTATATCATTAACTGTGGAATTATAAACTTTATTATCAGTAAATATTGGTTTATCCGAAGGCAAATCCTTTACAAGTTCAGAAAATTGAATCACTGTTTGCCAATCTATTTGGACTTTTCTAACAGAAGATTGGTTTTTAGTAGGAAGAAACCCACCATCAGATTTATAATCCCACGTTTTATTTATTGAAAGCATTTGATGTCCAAAATCAAAATCATCTGGGGTAAGGGCTAAAGCTTCTGAAAAACGAATACCAGTTTTTGCAAGTAAAAGAATAAACCAATCCCAACTTACTTCTTTATGCAAAACAAGGCTGCTTAATAAAGTGTGCAATTCAAATTGATTAAGGTATTTTGGTTTTTTATTTCTTGGTGTTTTACCCTTAATAATTGCTTTGCGAGTAGGATCTCTATCAATTAATCCTTCATCAACGGCATCTAAAATAGCACCTTTTAATTGGTGGTGAAAATCCATTGTAGTTTGACGTTCATGGAAAATAGCATAATCATTCAGTAATTGCTGATAGGTGATACGTGTCAAATTACAAATAGTAAGATCTGGAATGAGTTTTTCTAACCATTTTTTTGTCATAAGATATTTATCCATTGTTACCTTTCTTATTGCACCATTTTTATATATGGTTATCCATTCTTCATAATATTTATGAAATAAATCTGTTTTTTTTACTCGTTCTAACATTTGTTACCTCCATTATTATATACCTCTTGTCTAAAAATATTACATATAAAATAATAATAAATACGCCTTTATTATTATAGACATTTATTAATTAAATATACAAAATATAGAATATAAAACAACCAATTTGAGAGAATGAAGCAAAGAAAGTAAATAAATACAAATAGATAATACATTGAAAAATACACAAACTCCTTATATAATTAAATTAAGAGGAATACTTTTTTTAAGTAGGGGGAACACTTATTCATATAGCAACTATTTAAGTTGATAAATATAATTGTTTGGAGCGATATTTATTATGAAAAAGTTAAAGGACCTAAATTTAGAAGATGATTTTCTATTTTCAAAGGTAATGAGAGATGAATCTATTTGCAAAGAACAGATCAAAAGAATTTAGCTAAAAGGCTTAGATATTATCAAAGTTCTATAGATCAGGATAATATAGAAAAGGGAAATTCCTACAATGAACTACCTAAAAGTTATATAATTTTCGTATGTACCTTTGATTATTTTGGATAGGATTTATGTAAAAATGAAAACGTAGCCTTAAAATCAAAGGGAGAATTAATTAAAAATATACATAAAAAAGTAGAATATATCAAAGATGATAAAGGAATAGAGGTGGAATTTATGACCTTACTTGAAAGAGATATGGAGAATAGGGAAGAAGGATTTCTTGAAGGAATGGAAAATGAAAAAGTACTAGTTACTAGAAAATTACTAGAACGGGGCTTAAGTTTAGATGAAATTGCAGACATTACAGGACTTTCTATTGAGAAAATAGAAGAGATAAAAAAAGAAATAGAATAAAATACATTTAATATTTTCATATGTACCTTTGATTATTTTGGATACGATTTATGTAAATATTAATTTCAAAATGTATGTAAGGTGTTTGTAAATCTATTGAAAATAAGGTTTCTGCTAAATTATACGCCTTAGAAAATGGTGGCTTTAGGGGAGATTATAAAACTGGAATAAAGATAGTTTAT
>CAMNZV010000068.1 GCA_946575275.1 uncultured Clostridium sp.
TTGAAAAAGGTTGATAATAATAGCAAACTTCCTTATAAAAAAGAATCCCCCACCTATCAAAAGGTGGAGGGAGGGTTCAATTACCATGTTTTATTAAATATTCTGAAACGGCATAGGCTTCCTCCAATCTTTTCCTTTCTGAATCAGTAGGATTTCCTATAACCTCTCCACCTTTAAGAACAGTTCCATCTCTATTGGTATTTAATAAGTTTCTTCCAATTATGTCATAATCATTATCAATTCCAAGTAAATATAATACTGTTGGCATAATGTCAATTTGACCACCATTTTTCTCTATTGTTGCATTTGGCAATGATTCCCCATACATAATTAATGGAATTTCCCTAGTATAATCCTTCCATGAATTATCTTCAACTGATAAATCTTCAAGAGAATCTTGATAATATTTGTGTATTCCACCATGATCACCATAAATAACAAGAATAGTGTTATCCATTAATCCATTTTCCTTTAGTAAATCAATAAATAAACCTATTTGCTTGTCTGCGTAATGCACTGCTTGAAAGTAGGATCCTAAAATTGTACTATCAAAATCCTTCGGAAAGTCTAATTCCCTATATTTATAATCAATATCATAGGCACCATGACTTGTTAATGTAGGAATACTTGAATAAAATGGTTCTTTTAACGTTGATAGTTTTTTTGCATATTGTCTATAAAAACTTTCATCTGACAACCCATGACCTATTACTTCATCAATATCATAATCCAACACATCCCATGTACCTTGAAATCCAAGACCACCTATATGAGTTTCTTGCCATCCCCAGTCTCCACTTCTTTCAGCATGTGTTGATACTGATGTGTAACCATATCTTGAAAGTACCCTTGGAAGTGAATTTTCATATATCACCTCAGGGTTAGATAAAAATGTTATTGTATCCCCACCTAAAGGTAATATTCCTGTATTAACCATCATATCACAATCAATACTATTTCCTGCATTATTTTGCTCGTGAACTTTATTGAAATACAAGCCTTCTTTAACTAATTTATTTAAAATTGGCGTAATCTCTTGTCCATAAGCCTCTTCATTAATAACGAAATTTTCCAAAGATTCAATTTGTAAAAAAACAATATTTTTCCCCTTTGCTATGGAGTAATACTCATTATTTTGCAAATTCTCCTTATTCCATGCTAACCATTCCTCTGCCTTAGCTGCTTCCTCTTCATTATCTTTAATTCTAAGCCTTGATAAAGCCTTGTATCCTTCATATAGCTGATCCCCTATAGGTGATCTATGTACAATTTTTATTGTAGGACTCCAGGAGCCTTGCCACTCTTCTGTCAAAAATCTAATTTGACCCTTATATATTTTAACATTATCATAAATATAGTGGCATCCAAATACAGTTATTATACATATAAGCATTAAAATAAACCCTAACTTTGGACTTCTTCCTTGGATTTCACTATCTTTTTTACCTTTTAAATAAATAACTAATAGAATTATCACATCTATTATAAAAATCAAATCTATAATTGATGGATTAAATAAGCTATTACCTTCTGTATTAAACAAATGGCTATTTAGTGTGTATTTCAGTCTATAAAAATAACCGGTCCCTCTATAAACCCATAAATTAATAATAAGTAAAATAGAATATACAAAGTCAAAACCTAACAAATATTTTTTAAATCCTTTATTCTTAAAAAATAGACTTGGTAATAAAAATATTAAAATTAAAGCTAAATGTGGCAATAACAATGGATAATCCTTCTTTGTTATTGAAACCCCTTTTCCATCATTAAGTACTGCAACCTGAACCAGTATAATACCCTTTATTAATAATAAAAAGGCAACTGACAATAACCATTTAAATTTACTTTTATTCACTATAACTCCCCCTAAAAAAGCCTAAAATTTAAAACTTAATTATAATCTTACTATTCCAGACATAACAAGAACTGCAAGAACAATCCCCACAAGAACTCTATATACTGCAAATACCCTCATAGGTTTCTTCTTTAAATAAGCTACAAACTTTTCCATTACAACTAATGATACTAAAAAAGCAACAATAAAGCCAAGTATCAATGCAACCCAAAGGGTTCCATTCATTATAGAAAAGTCAAATTCTAATAAATCCTTACCTGAAGATCCTATCATTGCAGGTATTGCTAAAAAGAAAGAAAATTCTGCTGCTATAGATGTAGATAACCCAGATACCCATCCACCCATTATTGTAGATGCACTTCTAGACATTCCAGGCCATACAGCAAGAACTTGAAAACATCCAACTAAAAAGGATTGTTTAAATGAAATTTTATCAATATCCTTTACTGAATTTCCCCTTTTTCTAAATATATTTTCTATAATAATTAATAAAATACCACCAACTATAAAACCTACAATTACAGATTCAGGATTAAATAAGCTTTTAATATTACTGTAGAAAAATAAACCTATTATCATCATAGGAATAGACCCTACAATAACATTAATACCAAAAACAAATCCTGTTTTACCTTCTCTGCCTAAAGTAAAAATATATTTGAAAAATTCTATTACACTATCCTTAATCTTTTTCCAATATAAAACTACCACTGCAAGAATGGCACCAAGTTGTATTACAACTGAAAACATATCAGCAAAATCACCTTTAAAATCAATTATGCTTCCAAATAAAATCATATGTCCTGTAGATGATACAGGTATAAACTCTGTTAAACCTTCAATTATTGCAATAAATATTGCTTTTATTATAATAAGTATGTCCAAAATATCCCACTCCTTAAAAATAAATACTTTTTTAAGTATAACTTTAACTATTAGCTATGTCTATAACAATTTTTTTTGAAAAATTACTGTTATCTAAAGAAAGCTCTATGGTATTTCTTCCTTGAATTAAATTTATTTCTTTATATTTACTAGTTACTTTAATATTTTCACCATTAAAATTTATATAATATTCATTTATAGTAGTACCATTTTGAAAGGCACCTAAAGTAAATGTAAGATCCTTTTTATCATCAGTAAATTTCTTTTGAAGAATTATATATGGATTTTCATCTTTTTCTTCTGAAATTTCACTATTAGGTCTTTTATTAAATAAATCCACATTTTCTGTAAATATTGTAGGATTAGTATATATATTATTTTTCTTTAAATCTATGTCCTTATCACTTGTAATATAGGTTAAATCACTATTACTTTTAGTTTTTGTAATTGTATTATCAATTGATACTGTATAGGAGGATAAATAATTTTTAATTTGTTTATAGTATGTATCTATATCATTATCACCAAAATAAGTTATATCTTTTTTATTTGTTTTAATAAAGTCAATAGCACTTAAATATTCATCGTTACTTTTAAAATAAGACTCTTCCATAAAATCAATCATAATCCACTTGTTATTTGTTGGACTAAAATACTCAACTACATAATAGCTAGGTTTACTTTCAAGAAGCGGATTAGCCTTTTTAAATTCACCAACTCTTGCATAAAAACCAGCTGAAACAAGTAAATCCCTTTGAATTATAGCCATATCTCTTAAAGATACCTTTTTTCTTGTACCTAAATCAGTTAAAATATCCAAGGCAGAATTAAAGGATAAATCTGAAACGTCATCTGCCTCAACAATTGTATTTAGTATTTCCGTAGTTTTAAGTACCTTGTCAATTTCACTGTCTATTCCCTCAGTTAATTCCTTTATTTTGTAGGTTTTATCTAGTGTGCTAAAGGCTTCAACCTTAGAAATATTTTCAATATTTTGATAAAAAAGTTCTATGTTATTTCCATTATAAATATTGCTCCATTCAATAACCTGAATATCCTTCTTTTGAGCTTTAAAATTTTGAGCAAATAAAAATGAACAAATTAATACAATAACTAAAATTAGTAAAATCTTAATTATACCTTTCTTCTTCATAAATGCTTTCTCCACCTTTCTACTTTAGAAAGCTAATAAAATAGCTTAAACTCTGGAATTGTTATAGATGAACCATCATAATTATGATAGGCATCATATATCTCCTTTGCTTTTGCATAATTATCAGCTATTACCTGTTTAGTATCTTCATCAGTTCTATCATTTATTCCCTTGTAGGCAGCTTCTAAGTTTATCATTCCCCTATCAATATTAGAATCCATTGATATATAATAAACACCTGCATTATTTAATGTTAAAATATCACTTTTATCCACGTCATAGGCTGCTCTTATTTCTTTTATCCCCTCTTCTGTATTACCTCCATTTATGTATACAGTACTTAAAGTTCTATGATATTTTGTTGAGCTTCCATCTAAGGATATACATTTATTAAGAAGTTCAATAGATTTATTAACATCCTTATTTAAATATATTAAAGCCATATTATAACAAATATTTGCATCATTTGGCTTAACTAAAGATGCTAAGGTAAAATATCCTAATGCCTTTTCAGAATTTGATTCTGTATTTTGATAATAGTCTGCAATCTTTAGCATTATATTATAATTAAAAGGTTCTTTATATAAGCCTGTCCTAAAGTAAGGTTCAGCTACTTCACTGTCCTTTAAACTAGCCATAATATCAGGCATTAAGGTTCCATAGTTATCAGGATAATCCTTATTTTCTAGAATACTCTTTTTACAATAAGATAATGCCATTTCCCCATCATTATTATCAAGATAGTACAAAGCTGCTGTATGATAACCAATGTAAGTTTGATCTTTATCTGCAATTAGTTCTTTTATAATTTCTTCCGCCTTTATTTTATCTCCTTCATGTTGTTTTATCTTTGCAATTATACCTTTAAAAACACTTTCTCCCACATCCTTACCTGATACTTCATCAAGAAGGGCATTTGCATCTGTTGTGGTAACTTCAAGCATTGAATAACATTTAATAAGCCATAGTTTGTAACATAATTCATTTGGATACTTTTCTTTTAATTGAATTATTCTAGAAATTAAATCCGAACTATTGTAAGCATTTATTTGAGCAATAACATCATATACCTTTATTTCATCCCTATTTAGATACCAAGCGTCCCTTAATAATTCAAAGCCCTTATCATAATTATCAATTAACATATTCATTTTTCCATATAGAGCTGTATCATAGGAATCTTCCCTGTCATATGGATAATTATTAACAATTTCCCTTGCCTTATCACTTAAATTGTTTACCATATATATGGTAAACATTGTTCTTTGTAGCTCTTTGTTATCTAAATTTTCATTTAAAAAATACTCTCCATATTCAAGAGCTTTTTTATAGTCTTCATTCATTAATGCTGTAAAAGCTATGTAATTTCCAAGTTCTCCATCCTTATCCTTATATGTATCAAATCCATTTTCTAAAACCAATGAATTTCTAATGCTTAAAACTTCTTCAAGAGATGCATTAGATGATTTTATATCACCTCTTACAGATTTAATTTCTGCAATCTTTGCTTTATATATCGGCCATTCATCCTCTTGTTGTAATTTTTCATATTCTTCAATAGCCTTGTCATATTCCCTTTGATAATAATAATCCTCTGCCTTATTCTCTGTTATATTAATAACTTCTTTGCTACCTGTCTCATTTGTAAAACCTTTTACTATTACAAAAAATGAAAGGGCAAAAAGCATTACTCCTAAAATAGTTAAAACACTTGCAAGTTCCTTGTGTTTTTTTCTTAATTTAGTATCTAGCTCCTTCATAAAACCTCCTATTTCATTTATATTTATATTTTCTATACAATTTTACCATTGTTATCTTTAAAAATCCATAGTAACCCCTACCTAAAATAATTGGTTATAATATTACTTTATGCTATACTTAATGACGAAGTTCAAATTTTAGGTGGTGGTTATTATAAATATTAAAACATTTATAAGTATAATAGCAGGTAAATTTACATTATTTTTAACAAAAACTATTTTAAATGGAGGAAGCACTTTTCCTGGGGCTGTTGCCTTAAAAATAGATAGAACTATTCTAAAAACTGTTTCAAAAGGATATAAGGTAATTCTAGTAACAGGTACAAATGGAAAAACCACAACAGTAAGTATGATTTCAAATATACTTCGTAAAAACAATCTAGAAATAATTACAAATAGCACTGGTGCCAACCTTTTTAAAGGAATTGTTTCTTGTTTTATAGACAACTACAAATTCTTTAAAAACAACAATGGTAAATATGCTGTTATTGAAGTAGATGAAGCTAACTTGAAATATATAACAGAATATATTAACCCTGAAATAATAACAATTACAAACCTTTTTCGTGATCAACTAGATAGATATGGTGAAGTTTATACAACATTATATAAAATACTTGAGGGGGTACAAAAGGTACCAAATAGTAAGCTTGTTTTAAATGGGGATGATTCACTATTTGGAAAATTACAAATTGACAATCCAACTATTTACTATGGTTTTAATACCTCAATAAATGACAACAAAAAAATAGATATTAATGCCGATGCTAAATTTTGCAAGGTATGTAAAACTCCTTATGAATATAATTTCATAACCTACAATCATTTAGGAGACTTTTATTGTCCAAAATGTGGCTATAAACATCCAGAATTAAAATATTCAGTAGATGAAGTTTTAAGTCTAACCCCAAATGATTCAAATGTAGTTATAAACGGAATAAATATATCAATTGGTCAATCTGGAGTATATAACATATATAACGGTATGTGTGCTTTTTCAATTGCAAAAGAATTAAACATTCCAGATGAAACAATTAAAACTTGCCTAAGTACACAAGATTCAACCTTTGGTAGGCAGGAAGAAATAATTATAAATAACAAGACTATTAAAATAATCCTAGTTAAAAATCCGGCAGGTTACAATCAAGCAATTGATACCCTTTGCCTAAACAAAGAAGACTTCTCGGCAGTATTTATGCTAAATGATAACTATGCTGATGGCCAAGATGTCTCTTGGATTTGGGATGTAGAATTTGAAAGGCTAAATGACTTAGATTTAAAAGATATCTATATATCTGGTATAAGAATGTATGATATGGCAGTAAGGCTTAAAACTGCTGGTTTAAACCAAGATAACTTTGTTCTTGAATTTGATTATGAAAAACTTACAAATAAGATTATTGAAAGTAGTACAGATAGAATATACATCCTTGCAACCTATACAGCAATGATAAATTTCAGAAAATATCTACATTCAAAAGGCTATATTAAAAAACTCTGGTAAAATTGGAGGTACCAAAATGGAAATTAACATCTGTCATCTTTACCCAGACCTATTAAATGTATATGGAGATATTGGAAATATTCTAATATTAAAAAGTCGTGCTGAAAAAAGAGGTATAAAAGTTAATATAATAAATGCCTCCATTTCAGACTCACTAGATATTGATAACATTGACATAATGCTTTTAGGTGGTGGGCAAGATTATGAACAATCAATTGTATCTAATGATATAAAAGAAAGCAAAGGTTTAGCCATAAAAAATTACATTGAAGCATCAAAAGTATTAATTGCCATATGTGGAGGATATCAATTACTTGGTAAATACTATATTGCTCCAAATGGTGAAAAACTTGAAGGTCTTGGAATACTTGATATATACACTGAAGGTCTTGACAACAGATTTATTGGAAATACAATAATTTATAATGAAGAATATAATGAAACCTACGTTGGTTTTGAAAATCATTCCGGCAGAACCTATATATCAAATTATAAGCCCCTTGGAAAATGCATTTTAGGAAATGGAAACAATGGCAAAGATGGTTTAGAAGGATGTATCTATAAAAATACCTATTGCACCTATCTTCATGGTTCTCTGCTATCAAAAAATCCTGAACTTGCAGATAGATTACTTTTAAGTGCTTTAAATAATAAATATGAAAATATAACTCTAGAACCTTTAGATGATACTCTTGAATTAAATGCTAAAAAAGAAATAATAAAAAATCACAAAGAAAATTAAAGTTGTCATATAATTGACACATAAGATAAC
>CAMNZV010000069.1 GCA_946575275.1 uncultured Clostridium sp.
GCCAAGGAGTTGAAAGGCAGAGTTGTCTTCCTAAGACCGCTTGGCCTCCGACTTCCATCAAAATACTTTATTCTAACTTCCATAATTATTAACCTCACTTTTTATTTGTTTCTAGGCTATTATAACATAAAAATAAGGGCTATTACATTTAGCCCTTATTTTTATGCTATTTATTACAGTTTTTATTAACTGTATTAATTACATAAATAGTACTACATTTATTACACTTATCAAGTAAAACTTCATTCCAATTAACATATACAGGTTTGTTAAAATAATTTTTATCTATTATTTGAATTATCCTATAACTTCCAAAAGGAACTTTTTTAAATTCTACTTTTCCATCACAATCCGTAGTTTTAGATTGTATAAGTTCTGGACATACACCATTTATTTTATATAAATTTACCTTCAATCCCTTAATCCTAATTCCCTCTAAAGCTTTTAATGTAGAAATCACTTCTATTTCTCCAAAATCATTGCATTCTACATCAACCTTTTCATTCCATTCATCATGGCAATTATTCCATTTGTCTTCTTCAATCTCTATGTCTTCCCTATTCTCTTCATAAATTTCTTCATCATTAAAATAACATTTCATTTCTTCAGGTTCTAATTTATTTTCAATACAACCTTTATCAATTATTTCAAATTCATTACTTTCCTTTCCACAATTATAGGATACATCTTGACCATCACCATAACTTATTTTAAAATTCACCTTTAGATCTTCCTTAACCTTTTGAATTTCATTCATTAAATAGTCCATATTGTTTTCATTATCTATATCCACAAGTATTCCTCCTTTACCTACTTTATATCAAAATATGAAAATATCAAGGTATATGTGAATTAAATTAACAGATCTGCACATACTAATAACATATCTTAAATAGAAATGGAGTTTAATTATAATGAAGCAATTATTTAAAATTCTTTGTTTATCTTTAATGATTTCAACAATAAATATTAATACCTTTGCAAAGGAAGAAGACTTATCCCAATCAAAGGTTATTTATATTACCTTTGATGATGGTCCTGGTGGAAAAGTTAATTCTGATATTTTAGACACCTTAAAGAAAGAAAATATTAAGGCTACTTTCTTTTTAATAGGGGAAAATGTTCCTCTTGAAAAAGACCTAGTTAAAAGAATGTATGATGAAGGACATGCAATTGGACTTCATAGTATGACTCATGAAAAATGTAATTTATACACATCAAATACTGATTTTTTGAAAGAAATGTTAGACACTCAAACTGCTATATATGAGGTAACAAATTATAAACCAACTATTTTAAGATTTCCCTTTGGATGTAATAATTCCTGTTATAGGTTAAAGGCATCTCTAATAGATTTATTACATGAAAATAACCTTAAAATATATGATTGGACTGTTGATACAACAGATGGTGCAAACTATAATGCTTCACCTTATATAATAACCAAAAATGCTATTAGCAAAAATTCTAACATAACTCTAATAATGCATTGTAGTCCATTGCACAAAAATTCTGCTTTAGCATTACCACAAATTATAAAATACTATAAGGATAATGGTTACGAATTTAAAACAATAGATGAAACAACCCCTGAAATTTATCATTATATAAAATAAAAAACTTTGCATTAAAAGAATTACCTTTTAATGCAAAGTTTTCTTTATATCTTATATCCTGTTTTCCTCATTGTTTCTTCTACAACCTTATATAATATTAATCCAATTATTACATTTAATATAGCCGTTGGTAAAACTATAGCAGTTACAGTTGGTATTATCATATTCAATGGTAATTCTATCCCAATTAAAGCATAACTAACTAGGAATATGGTTCCACTAATTAAAGTTCCAACAAATAACACAATTCCTGCTAAAAGATTTTTATTTAATTTGTTTCTAAGCGGAATAATTAAAAGGTAAACAATATTACATGTAAGTAACTTATCAATAAGGTTTGGAATTTGTCCACCTGGTGATTTTGTAGTTAACGCTGTAAATATTCCAAGAATAATTCCAGTAAATAATGCCGTTTTGTAATCACAATTTATAAGCATTATTATAAATAGTATTGCTAATGCAAAATCTGGTTGCATTGGTAGTCCAAAGGAAGGTGCTATCATATGTAGTACAACACCTATTGCAATTAATATTGCATTAATTATCATTTTTTTAGTATTCATTTTTACCCCCATAATATATGTTTAAGCATTTATAACAATCTCTTTGTTTAACAAAGATTTTATGTCCTCAAATTTTTCTGGCTTGCTGTAATAAAATCCTTGAACAGAATCACACCTTATTCTTTTTAGATATTCTACCTGTTCCTTTTCTTCCACACCTTCTGCTACTACATACATGCCAAGTTCATGAGAAAGATTAACAATATTTTCTATTATACATTCACTTTTTCTATTCTCCATTAAATCAACTAAAAAACTTCTATCAATTTTAAGTACATCAATAGGCAATTTAGTTAAATAATTTAAGGATGAGTATCCTGTTCCAAAATCATCTAAAGCTATACTTACACCTAAATATTTAATAGCTTCTAATTTGTGTTTATTAGAACTAATAGACTTCATTAGTGTACTTTCTGTTATTTCCATTTCAATATACCTTAATGATACCTTATATTTCTCACTTAACTCAATTAAGTCATTTAATACAGTTCCATAAGTTAATTGTACATCTGAAAAATTAACAGCAACTTTGAAATCATCATAACCTTCTTTTAATAGTTCTCTTATTTTTTTAAATACCTCTTCTAAAACAAATTTTCCAATTGGAATTATTTCCTTTGTTTTTTCTGCAATTGGTATAAAATGATTAGGTGTAACATTTCCAATTTCACTTGAATTCCATCTAAGTAAAGCTTCAAATCCATTTACATAAGAAGTTTCTAAATACACCTTTGGCTGAAATACAATAAACATTTCATTTTTGCTTAATGCTGTTTTCAAACCTTCTTGAATTGAAGTAAGTCTAATGGCTTCATTATTAATCTTTTCATCAAAAATTCTTAAGGTACTGTGTCCACTTAAATTTGATGAGTTCATTGCTACATCAGCATTTCTATGAAGTTCGCTAAAGCTTTTCCCGTTATCTGGAAATACAGAGGCTCCAATACGTGCTGTTACCTGTATACTATTCCCATTAACTATAAAAGGTTCCTTTATAGTTTCTTGAAGAACTTTTGCAAAATCTTCTATTTCTTGAATAGAATCAATATCTGACTTAAAAATAATAAATTCATCACAACTATATCTGCAAACTAAATCTTCCACTTTAACATATTCAAGAACTCTGTCTGCCACCTTTGATAAAAATAAATCTCCTATTTCAAATCCATATGAATCATTTATATGTTTGAAATCATTAATATTAACAAGTATTAATGCCCCTCTTATTTTATTTTTATCACTTTCTATTAAGTAGTTATTAACTACAGATTTCATAAAATCTTTTGTTGGTAACTGTCCATGTAAATCATCTGAAATTAATGATTTAAGTAAATTTTCTAATTCTATTTCTTTGGTAATGTCTGTTATATAACCACAATAACAATATATTTTTTTGTTTTCATCCATAAATGGCTTAATTTTAATTTTTACCCATAATTGTTCTTTTGACTTTATTTTTAATTTAAAGGTTAATTGTTTATTTTTACTTAAAATTTCTTCCCACTTCTTAATATGGTTAGTAGATTTCAATCCCTCAATATATTGAAAACCTTCTTCCCATGAAATAATAATTTCTTCTGTTTTTTTACCTTTGATTTTTTTTACTATATTCCCAGATAACATAAATGTTTTTTCATCAATATAGCAAACAAACAAAGTTTCATCTGATACATCCTTTAATTCATTAGGTAATAACTTTGAATAAAGTAATTCCTTAATTCCCATAATATAATACCTCCCTTATACATATTACATGTAAACTTTAATATTATATATCCCCCTAATGATATTGTGGTTAATGTTTATTTATCTTCTTTAGTTTTTTTGTCCTTGATTAATGAAGTAACTAAGGCTGCACAAGCTCCAATTAGAACTATAAGTTTACCAGTTTTTTTTATTTTCATAACATTCCTCCAAATAAACTATTTTACTTTCTACATACTATTATAACCCATATAGGCTAATGTATTCTAGTGTTAAAATATAATTTAATCATCAAAATTTTCTAAAAACAAATGTTTTTCTCCATTTTTAGTCCATCCAATAATATTATTCATATCCACATTTTCTGTACTTTTAAAAATAGATTTGTCCACACCATCAAAATTTTTCTTAAGTTCTTTAATTAATTCTTTTATTTCATACCTTTTATTACCTATTTTTTCTGCTGCAATCATACATGCACAATTTAATGGCCATATTCCACTATAATTTATGAATCTTTTTATAGCTTCCTCTTCAACTAAATATAGTGGTCTTATTAGTTCAAGACCATTAAAATTTTTAGCCTTTAATTTTGGAAGCATTGTTTTAAAATTTCCTGCATATAAGACATTTAGCATTGTTGTTTCTATAACATCATTATAATGATGCCCTAGTGCAAGTTTATTACATCCAAGATCCTCTGCCTTTTCATATAAAAATCCTCTTCTCATCCTTGCACAAAGATAACATGGATAATCCTTTGCCATTTTGTCTACAACCTCAAAAATACCTGATTCATAAATGTGGGCAGGTATTTCCAAATACTTTAAGTTATCCTCTAATAACTTTCTAATATCTTTATGATAGCCTGGATCCATTACTATAAATTCAAGATCAAATTTTACATCACCATGCTTTTGCAATTCCTGTAATATTTTAGCCATTAATATGCTGTCCTTACCACCTGAAATTGCCACTGCAATTTTATCTCCCTCATTAATAAGGTTATAATTTTTTATTGCCTTTATAAATTTAGACCAAATAGGCTTTCTGTATCTTTTAACAATGCTTCTTTCAATTTCCTTTAATGGTTTTTTATCCTCTTCTGGAATAAGTCTTTCACAACCTTTTCCTGCTATACTACTCATTTTTAATCACCTCATACATGAGATATTATAACAGAAATTAATACTTATTATAACTCATTATTTCATTTATATTTTTACGTACTTTTTTCCTTGGTGTATCCTCACTTCCATATCCTAGGGATATTACAAGAAATATTTCCCTATCCTTTGGAATTTCTAGTATCTTTTTTATTTTTTCTTCATTAAACCAACCCATAAGACAAGTTCCAAGTCCAAGTTCTGCAGCTGATAAAGCAATGTGTTCACAGGCTATACCTATATCCATAGATGAATAGTCCTTCTTTTTAATAAGTTCTCCTGCCTTAGATGTTATGTTTCTTTTTTCTCCAACTGCAATAATAAAACAAGGCACTGATAATGCAAATTTATTAATTCCTATAAGTGGATTGTACAAACTTTTTGCAATTTTTTCTAACTTGTCATCATCATCAACTACAATAAACTTCCAGGGTTGTGCATTACAGGCTGATGGTGCAAGCCTACTACATTCAAGGATCTTCTCTATAATTTCTCTGTCTACTTTTTTATCTGTGTATTTTCTCACACTTTCTCTTTTATTTACTTATTCTAAAAAATCCATAATTACTCCTTCTATATATTCTATTTCTTTAATTTCACTATTAACTTTTGTAAAGGAACCATCAGTTATAAATCTAAACTGTTTTTAAATCTCAATTCTCCTATACAACTACAAAACATTTATTAATGTTACATATAACAAAAATACCCTAACAATAAAAGTCAGAGTATTTGTTTATCTTATAAAGATAATTAAACTGTTTTTAAAGTCCAGTCCTCGCAATTCCACACATCCGTAACTAACCCTTGATAAAACTCTGGCTCATGGGATACTAATAGTATTGAACCCTTATATTCCTTTAAGGCTCTTTTTAATTCATTTTTAGCATCTTGATCTAGGTGATTTGTAGGTTCATCTAGTATTAATATGTTTGTTTCATTATTAATTATTTTACATAGCCTAACCTTAGCTGCCTCACCACCAGATAAAACCATAATTTTTGATTCTAATTGCTTTGTTGTAAGTCCACATTTAGCTAGGGCTGCCCTTATTTCATATTGAGTATATGATGGAAATTCCTGCCACACTTCCTCTATGCAAGTATTAGTATTGTTACTTCTATCTTCCTGTTCAAAATAACCTATGTATTGATAATCACCTTTATGAACTTCCCCACTTAAAGGTTTTACTATTCCAAGTAAACTTTTTAGCAAAGTGGATTTACCAAGTCCATTAGCTCCAACTAAAGCTATTTTTTGCCCTCTTTCCATGTAAATATTTAATGGTTTTGTTAAAGGCTTATCATAACCAATAACTAAATCCTTAGTTTCAAATATTATTTTACCTGCTGTTCTTGCAGTTTTAAACACAAATTCAGGCTTTGGCTTTTCTTTGGATAATTCAATAACATCCATTTTATCCAGCTTTTTTTGTCTTGATTTTGCCATATTAGCAGTTGCAACATTTGCCTTGTTTCTTGCAACGAAATCTTCAAGTCTTGCAATTTCCTTTTGTTGTTTTTCATATGCCTGTTCAAGTCTCTTTTTCTTTTCTTCATATAATCTATTAAATTCGTTATAATCACCTACATATCTTGTAAGCTTTCTTTCATCTACGTGATAAATTAAATTAACTACTGAATTTAAAAATGGTATATCATGAGAAATTAATATAAATGCATTTTCATAGTTTTGTAAATATCTTTTTAACCATTCAATATGTTCCTCATCTAAGTAGTTTGTAGGTTCGTCAAGTAATAAAATATCTGGATTTTCTAATAAAAGCTTTCCAAGTAATATTTTAGTACGTTGCCCACCTGATAAATCATCTACATCCCTATCTAAACCTAAATCCAAAAGTCCAAGCCCCTTTGCAACTTCTTCTACCTTAGGATCTATAACATAAAAACCATTGTTGTCTAAAAGATCTTGAATAACTGATGTTCTTTCAAGCATTTTTTCTAGTTCTTCTGGTGTACAATCACCCATTTTTTCATATAATTGATTCATTTCTGTTTCTAAATCAAATAAATATTTAAAAGCTTCTCTTAAGGCATCTCTTATAGATTCACCCTTATTCAATGCTGCATGCTGATCCATATAACCAACCCTTACATTGTTTGACCAAATAACATCACCCTCATCTGGCATAAGCTTACCTGTAATTATATTCATAAAAGTAGATTTACCTTCACCATTAGCACCAACAAATCCTACATGTTCTCCCTTTAAAAGTCTAAAGGAAACCTCTTCAAAAATGGCTCTATCTCCAAAACCATGGTTCATATTTTTAACTGTAACAATACTCATTAATTTTTACTCCTTAATAATCATAACTTTTAATATTTTCACACAACTTAATTTTTAATTGTTTATCATCTACAATCTTTTTATATGAGCATAAAAACTCATTAAGTTCAATATCATTTAAATCGATATTTTTAGCACTTTGGATAACTACATTATCATTATTAATATAAATTTTAATATCATTAACATCATTTTTAATAGAATAAGATAAGGCATTTATATGTTCAATTTTACCTTTGTATTTTTCTTCAAAGCTAATTGTTTTTCTTACCTCTTCATAATCCTTTGATACATTGTTAATATTAACTCCAGCTGCCTTTAATTGCTCATCTAAATTTGATGGATCAAAACCATATCTCTCCATTAACTTTTTTTGAATATTATAAAATTTATCTTGGCTTATATTATTCTCATCCATGTAATTATATATATTCTTTGTAAAATCAGCCATGGTAATTGTACCCTCAGCCATTTGATAATATAAAGAATACATATAGTCTTCTAATTTATCTACGTCCTTTTCCTTAGCCTTATTTTTAAGTTCGTTAAAATCTATAATTCTATCATCC
>CAMNZV010000070.1 GCA_946575275.1 uncultured Clostridium sp.
AGGTAATTAATTCTTTAACTCTTTCATCTATCTCCTTTTTAGTCTTTTTTTTAACTTCAAGACCAAAAGCAATATTTTCATATACTGTCATGTGTCTAAACAAGGCATAGTTTTGAAATACAAAGCCTATACCTCTCTTACCTGCCGGTATGTCATTAACCTTTGTGCCACCTATTATAATTTCTCCTGAATCTGGATTTTCAAGACCTGCAATCATTCTTAAAATCGTAGTTTTTCCACTTCCACTAGGTCCAAGTAACCCTATTAATTTCCCTTGCTCTATAGAAAAACTAACATTATCAGAAGCTTTAAATTTCCTAAAAGATTTATTTATATTTTTTAATTCTACATACATATTTTAACTTTCCTCCCTTTTTCCCTTCCATTCAACAATATTTCTAAGAATCAATATAATAACTGCAAATATTACAAGAATAGAGGCTACAGCAAAAGCCTTAGAATATTGATATTCATTGTAAAGTATCTCAATATGTAGAGGCAAAGTATTTGTCTTTCCTCTTATATGCCCTGATACAACTGAAACTGCGCCAAATTCTCCCATAGCCCTAGCTGCACATAATATAATTCCATAAATTAATCCCCACTTTATATTGGGGAATGTAATTTTTCTAAATATAGTAAATCCTCCTGCTCCCATCATAGCTGCTGCCTCTTCTTCCTCAGAGCCTTGTGCACTCATTAAAGGGATTATTTCCCTAGCCACAAAAGGAAATGTTACAAATATTGTAGCTAAAACAATTCCTGCTGTTGAGAAAACTATTTTTATATCTAATTCCTTAATAATTCCTTGAAAATATCCACCTCTACCAAATGATAATACAAAGACTAAACCTGCAATAATTGGCGATATAGAAAATGGTAAATCAATTAATGTTGTTAAAAAGTTTTTAAATTTAAATTTATATTTGGTTATTGCAAAGGCTGCAAATACTCCAAAGACTGTATTTAAAATAACTGCTAGAAATGTGGCAACTAGAGTTAATTTAATAGCTTTTAATGTATAATTATCTGTAACTGCCATTTGATAACTTTCTATTCCATTTGATAAGGATTTAGCTATAACTAATACTAATGGAAGTACAAGCATCACAAATAAAAACATTAAAGAAATTCCTATTAAAATCCACTTTCCCTTTGAATTTTTCAATTTTATCACTCCCTATTAAATTTATTTGTTCTAACTTGTATAATGTTTATAAATAAAAGGACCAAGAAAGATAAAATAAGCATTACTACTGCAATTGATGTTGCTCCTGCATAATCATATTGTTCTAGTTTACTCATAATTAATAGAGGTGCTATTTCTGTTTTCATAGGCATATTTCCTGAAATAAACACTACACTCCCATATTCTCCAACCCCTCTTGCAAATGCCAACCCAAAGCCTGTTAATAACGCTGGTAATACCTCTGGAAATATTACCTTAATGAAGGTTCTAAATCTGCCTGCCCCAAGCATTGTTGCTGCTTCTTCATACATACTATCAAGTTCTGAAAGTACTGGTTGTACTGTTCTAACTACAAAAGGAATTCCTATAAAAGTTAATGCAACAGTAATTCCAAAGGTTGAAAAGGCAGACTCTATTCCAAGAGAATATAGTTTCCCTCCAATCCATCCATTTTCTGAATATAGAGTTGTCAAGGCAATACCTGCAACTGAAGTTGGAAGGGCAAAAGGTAAATCAATAATTCCATCAACTATTCTCTTTAAAGGAAAATCATATCTAGTTAATACCCAAGCTATAATAAGCCCAAATATACAATTTATAATAGCTGCATTAAAAGCTGTTGAAAAACTAACTTTGTATGCTTGCAAAACCCTACTGTCTGTTACAGTTTCTATAAATCCATGAAATCCAATATTACATGCTTTTAGCACTATTGTTGATAATGGTATTAATACTATTAACCCTAAATATACCAAGGTAATTCCCATGGAAAGTTTAAACCCTGGTATTACTTTCCTTTGCTTTTTCATGTTTTCACCCCTTATTTTGCAATATAAATTTCATCAAATATTCCACCATCTGAAAAATGTGTTTTTTGAGCCTTTGTCCACCCACCAAATATATCATCTACAGTTACAAGTTCTATATCTTTAAAAATATCCTTATATTTTTCTAGTATTTCTTTATTTCTTGGTCTATAATAATTCTTTGCAGCTATTTCTTGACCTTCATCACTATACAAATAATCTAAATATTCCTTTGCAACTTCTTCTGTTCCCTTATCCTTTGCAACTTCATCAACAATTGCAACTGGTGGTTCTGCAAGTATGCTTAAAGATGGTGTTATAATTTCAAATTCACTATTACCATCTGCTATTGATAGATATGCTTCATTCTCCCAGGCAATTAAAACATCTCCAATTCCATTTTCAACAAAGCTAGTAGTTGCACCTCTAGCACCTGAATCAAGGACTTTCACATTCCCATATAGTGCCTTTACAAATTCTTTTGCCTTTGCTTCATCATTATTATTATTTTTTAATGCATATGCCCATGCAGCTAAATAGTTCCATCTAGCCCCACCAGAAGTTTTAGGATTTGGAGTTACTATTGATACGTCATCACGTATTAAATCATCCCAATCAGTAATGTTTTTGGGATTTCCTTTTCTAACTAGGAATACTATTGTTGATGTGTAAGGTGCACTATTATCTTTAAATTCGCTTTGCCAACCTGAATCTATTAATCCCGAATTGCTAATTTCATCAATGTCATATGCAAGAGCTAAGGTTACAACATCTGCCTGTAACCCTTCAATTACAGAACGTCCTTGCTTTCCAGAGCCACCATGTGATTGATTTATAGTTACATCCACACCTGTTTTTTCTTTGTAATATTGTATAAACTTTTCATTATATTCTGTGTATAATTCTCTTGTTGGATCATAGGATACATTTAAAAGCTCTACAGAATTATCTTGATTGGTACTTTTGTTATAAAAGCAACCTAGAAGACTTCCTGCAAACAAAGATAATATTAATAATGTACTGATGATTTTCTTTTTCATCTTCTCTCCCCCTTAATTAAACATATATGTCTTATATGAAATCTATGTTTAGTATATGTTCAAAAGTAAATTTTGTCAATAATAAAATTAAAAAACCATTGCATAATTTTTATGCAATGGTTTTTTTACAATAACTTCAAACAATCTAAATCCAATTTGTATATAGCATCTTTTCTTTCTACTATAACATTTACTCGCTTTTTAAGTTCCTCATCATTACTAACCTTTGTTAATAATTCCCTTGTAGGATTCATGCAATAAGGATTTCCCACCATTTTTAACATTTGATAGTCTCCACCTGTGTCTCCATAGGCATAGCAATTATTCAAATCCGCATTATAAATTTTAATTAATTCTAATATGGCTTTCTCTTTACTTTTACTATCCCACATAGGAATAACCTTACCATTATAAACATCATTATCTTTAAGATATACTGCTCCCCGATAATCTGTTAGACCATACTTTTGTGCCATTTCTTTTACTAATTCTATAGGAGAGCCTGATACTGCAATTGTTATATGTCCTTGTTCCTTATGCCACTTTATCTTATCTCTTGTATAGGTATATACCCTATCACCCTTTTGTTCTATAACCTTCTTAGCTATATTTTCAATTTCATAGCTTTTAAGACCTATTATAGATTGCATATACACCTCTATCATTTTGTATAGGTAATCGTCATAATCCCCCTGCCGTCTATCCCAGTTAGTATATTCTGGTCTAACATCCTTATACCATTTTGCTCCATCTATAATTTCAAACTTCACCATTTTCTTGAATACTTCAGTAATTAATCCTTCTCTATATATAGTTCCATCTATATCAAAAAAAGCTATTGTGTTTTTCATAATATCACTCCTTTAGTGATATTATATCAATTATACTTATTTTATTCTAATTTTTTCATTCTTATCTATCACATAGCAAATTCGCCCTGTTACAAAACAGAAGCGAATTTGGTAAAGAAATCTAATTTAATTATTTATCTTGAGATAATGCAGTTGACAAATATCTTTCACCTGTATCTGGTAGTAAAACAACTATGGTCTTCCCTTTGTTTTCTGATCTTTTAGCTAATTCACTAGCTGCAAATAATGCAGCACCTGAAGAAATACCCACTAATAGTCCTTCCCTTTTTGATAACTCTCTTGATGTTTCGAAGGCATCTTCATTTTCAACTTTAATAATCTCATCATATATCTTTGTATTTAGTGTATCTGGAATAAATCCTGCTCCAATACCTTGAATTTTATGAGGTCCTGATTTTCCCTCCGATAATACTGGAGAGGCTGCAGGTTCTACTGCTACTATTTTAATATTTGGGTTTTGTGATTTTAAATATTCACCAACTCCAGTTACTGTTCCTCCAGTTCCAACACCAGCAACAAATATATCTACTTTTCCATCTGTATCTTCAAATATTTCAGGTCCAGTAGTCTTTCTGTGAACCTCTGGATTTGCAGGATTTTGGAATTGACCTGGGATATATGAATATTCATATTGTGTTGCTAATTCTTCAGCTTTAGCAATTGCACCCTTCATTCCTTTAGCTCCTTCAGTTAACACAATTTCAGCTCCATAAGCCTTAATTAAGCTACGTCTTTCAACACTCATTGTTTCAGGCATTACTATAATTACCTTATATCCTTTTGCAGATCCTATAGACGCTATTCCAATACCTGTATTACCGCTGGTTGGTTCTATAATTACTGTTCCTTCTTTTAACAATCCTTTATTTTCTGCATCCTCTATCATAGCTTTAGCAATTCTATCTTTTACACTTCCTGCAGGATTAAAATATTCTAATTTTGCCAAAACTTTAGCCTCTAACTTATTAGCTTTACTATATTTTCCAAGGTCTAGCAAAGGTGTCCTACCTACTAATTCTGATAAATTTTTATATACTCTTCCCATTTCAAATCCTCCTTTTAAATAAAACATACATCATAAATATGTTTACTATGATATAAGTATATTCTTATTCCTTATTAATGTCAATACTTTTTATATTTCGTTCACTTTGTTCTTAAAATATTAACTTATTTTACTATTTATAAATTTGAGGTTCATTCTAGTATAGTTTACAATTATATTATAGCCTAAGGAGGAATAATATTATGTTTAAAAAGAAAACTCGCGGAGATTGTAACGAAGCCAAATGTATAATAAGTTATGTGGAAAATTCTATGAAAAATATAGATGAGCCACTGCCAAATGTAGATTATCATATTCACAAAGATTTACTTAAGAAATTTGACAAACTAATAACTAACGAAAGAAATTTAGCTAACTCTGCAAATAAAATATTGGATGTAGCAACTGCTTTAAGCACCTTCGATGTTGGAATGACTCATATTTCATATGAACTTAGTGATTTTGCAAAGGAACTTGCAGAGGTAAGTGAATCTAATTTAGCAATTGTTGAAGAAACTAATGCTAGTATGACTGAAGTTAGTCAATCCATTGATTCTACCTCTGAAACTTTAGATAGTATTGCAACTAAATCTGAAAGCTTTTCTAAGAAAAATGATGATAGTATGGAATTTTTAAATGAAGTTAAAAGTATAAAAGATTCACTACTTAAGGATTTTTCAGTTATGAATACTAGTATTAATAACCTAGTTAATCTTTCTATTGGAATAAGCCAAATAGTAAATAGTGTTCAAAATATTGCAGAACAAACTAATTTACTTGCACTAAATGCAGCAATTGAAGCTGCAAGGGCTGGTGATGCTGGCAAAGGCTTTGCTGTTGTAGCAGAGGAGGTTCGAAAACTTGCTGATGATACAAAGGAAAATTTACAAGGCATGGGAACTTTCTTAGTTGATATTCAAAATGCTGCTAAGGAAAGTGAAAACAGTCTTCAAAATACTCAAAAATTAACAGAAAAAATGAGTGACAAAATTGATATAGTGTCTACTACTACTAATGGAAATGTTAAAATGCTTAAAGAATTAGTTTCAAATATTGAAGAAATTCAAAATACCATGCAAAATGTAAAATATTCAACTGTAGAAATTAAAAACGCCATGGAAAATTCAACAGCAGATGCTGAAAAACTTACTGAAATGACTCAACAAATTCAAAAAGACTCTAATGACAGTATAGAATTTTCTCAAAAAATATCAGAAGTTGATAGTGAATTATCTGTACTTGTAACTGAAATGTTTAATAGTTTAAAAGGGAGTAATAATAATTTAGCCAATTCCCAAATACTGAAATTTGTAGAAAAGGGAATAATTTCTCATAAAAATTGGATTGAAGAGCTTTCAAAAATGGTTTCATTAATGAAGGTATATCCCCTTCAAACTAATCCAAACAAATGTGCTTTTGGACATTTTTATAATGCTGTTGAAATAAACAATCCAAAATTAAAAGATACTTGGAATTCTATAGAGGATTTACATAAAGAATTTCATAATTTAGGAGAGAAAGCAGTTACTGCAATAAATAACAATAATTCAGCTTCTGCAAATTCTTATCTTAATGAAGCTGTAGCTATCTCAAAAAAATTAATATCAATTTTAGAAAATATTAAATTAGGAATAGAAGAATTAGAATTAAATAAAGAAGATGCCATTTTAGATATTTAACTAAAAGTAGAAAAACTGTGGAACTAAACAAATAGTTCCACAGTTTATTATTTATCCATTTTATTCAACAACACTTGTTAAATGTTCAGCCAAATTAACAGCTTCCTCTATACTTTTTGTAACCTCTTCCATAGCCCTTGATTGTTCTATTGAAGTTTGAAGTGTAGCCTCGGAACTTCTAGCTGTATCTTGCACAGATTGTTGTATTTGTTTAGTTAATTCACTAATTGAATTAGCAGTTGACTTAGAACTCTCAGATAATTTTTGAATTTCTTTTGCTACAACTGAAAATCCTTTTCCTGCCTCTCCAGCCCTTGCAGCCTCAATAGATGCATTTAATCCAAGCATCTTAGTTTGAGATGCAATTGCTTTAATAGCATCTAATATTTTATTAATTTCTTCTGCAATTACTCCTACTTCTCGAACATCATTATTTAACTTTTCTTGTTCTGAAGTAATGTTTATAGCAGATGCTGATAATTCTTCTATTGTTGCTGAAGTTTGCATAAAATTATTAGCTAACTTTTTAGAATAAATACCAAGCTTTAAATTGTTATATCCACTTTCTACAAGTTCACTTGAAACTGTGTATAGAACCTGTGCACCTGATTCTATATGCTCCATATTTGTTATTTCAAGTTCTTTTGATGCCCTATATAAATCATCTTTGTTTAAATTATTCTCATGGGCTATGGTTATAAAGTCACTTTCATTAGGCTCCTCTAATAATAATTGACCGCCAATCATTCCCCCTATAACATGTCCTTCAACCATTATAGGTGCTGCAAAGTCAATTATACCTCCATGACAAGTGCTTACTGTTGGTCTTTTATTAATAGCAGCTTCTTTTATCATTTCACCATGTCTTTTATTACACTTACTTTCCCCTGAACCACTTAACATGTAGTTTTTGCAATACTTTGAAAAACAACTTTCTTTTGTTATAGGGTTTCCTTCCTTATCTACAGTTACCACTGCACATTTCATTGCCTTTGAAAAATCATCTTGAAACTTTTGTATTAACTTACTATCAATTAAATCAAAAATCTCCAAACTTTCTATATCTAATTCATTATTATCAAGTATTTTTATCATACAATCACCTTCTATCACTAATATTCGACATATATTAATTATATCATCAAATTTTATAATAAAGTGTGTGTTTACCAATTGTTAAAAAAACATATACATTTATAATTTAATTAGGTAATCTACTATGTTAGTTTTTTGGTTTTGAAATATTATTGGTTCAAGTCTATAATTTTCTATACCTTCACTATATTTTATATAT
>CAMNZV010000071.1 GCA_946575275.1 uncultured Clostridium sp.
TCCAGCATCTTCATCAGACAAGGGAATTAGAATTGAATTCTTTGGTGATGAAATTGAAAGAATAAGAGAATTTGAAGTATTAACAGGTAATATTGTAGGGGAACGTGAACATGTTGCTATATTCCCAGCTTCTCACTTTGCAACATCTAAAGATGTAATAGATAGATCATTAAGTAGAATTGATGAAGAATTACAGGATAGATTAAAGGAACTTAATGCACAAGATAAACTTCTTGAAGCCCAAAGGTTAAGACAAAGAACCAATTATGATGTTGAAATGATTATGGAAATGGGTTATTGTTCAGGCATTGAAAATTATTCTAGAATATTTGATAATAGAGAACCGGGAAGTCCTCCCAAAACATTAATTGATTATTTCCCAAAGGATTTTTTAATGTTTATAGATGAAAGTCATGTTACATTGCCACAGGTTAGGGCAATGTATGCAGGGGATAAGTCTAGAAAAACAACTTTGGTTGATTTTGGATTTAGATTACCCTGCGCTTATGATAATAGACCATTAAAATTTAATGAATTTCAAGATAAGATAAATCAAATAGTATTTGTAAGTGCAACCCCATCTGAATACGAGTTAAGCAATTCGAAGGTAGTTGCAGAACAAATAATTAGACCTACAGGACTTTTAGAACCTAAAATTGAAATTAGACCAGTTACAGGTCAAATAGATGATTTGTTTCAAGAAATAAAAAAGACTACAGCAAGGGGATTAAGAACATTAGTCACAACATTAACTAAAAAAATGGCAGAGGATTTAACTAAATATTTAATAGAGCTTGGAGTTAAAACCACTTATATGCATTCTGACATAGATACCCTAGAAAGAGTTAAGATAATAAGAGATTTACGTTTAGGTGAATATGATGTTTTAGTTGGGATAAATTTATTAAGAGAAGGATTAGATATACCAGAAGTTGCATTAGTAGCTATTTTAGATGCAGATAAAGAAGGATTTTTAAGATCAGAAACATCCTTGGTTCAAACCATAGGAAGGGCAGCTAGAAATGCACAAAGTAAAGTAATAATGTATGCTGATAAAATAACAGGCTCAATGGATAGGGCTATGAAGGAAACTGAACGAAGAAGAGAGATTCAATTAAAATATAATGAAGAACATAATATAACTCCAACTACTATTAAGAAGGAAGTTAGGGCTGTTTTAGAAGCAACTAAAGTTTCAGAGGAAAAGGAATTATATGATAATAATTCATCGGATTCTAAATTAACAAAGAAAGAAAAGAATAAACTAATAAAATCATATACTGCTGAAATGATGGAAGCCTCTAAGAATTTACAGTTTGAAAGGGCAGCAGAATTAAGAGATATAATAGAAGGATTAAAATAGGTGAAAAAATGAAGGATAAAATAATAATAAAAGGCGCAAAAGTTAATAACTTAAAAAATGTAAGTTTAGAAATACCAAGAGATAAGTTAGTTGTTTTTACAGGACTTTCAGGTTCAGGTAAGTCCTCATTAGCATTTGATACATTGTATGCTGAAGGACAAAGAAGGTATGTTGAATCATTGTCCTCTTATGCTAGACAATTCTTAGGTCAAATGGATAAACCAGATGTTGAAAGTATAGAAGGTTTATCACCAGCAATTTCAATAGATCAGAAAACTACAAGTAAAAATCCAAGATCTACAGTTGGAACTATTACAGAAATTTATGATTATCTAAGGCTACTTTATGCAAGAGTTGGAACACCTTATTGCCCAAGCTGTGGCAAGAAGATAAATAAACAATCTGTGGATCAAATCGTGGATAATGTTTTGGCAACTGGGGATAAGAAAAAAGTTATAATTTTATCCCCAATAATCAGAGGGAAAAAGGGTACCCATGATAAGGTTTTAGAAAATATTAAGAAAAATGGGTTTATTCGTGCAAGAATTAATGGAGAAATCTATGATTTAACTGAGGATGAAGTAAGTCTTGAAAAGAATAAAAAACATAGTATAGAGGCTGTAATAGATAGACTTGTTATTAAAGAAGGAATAGAAGCTAGACTTGCAGAGTCAATAGAAACTGCATTAAAGATGGGGGAAGGCCTTGTTATTATTAATGAAGTTGATGGAGAAGATAAATTATATAGTGAAAAATTTGCTTGTGCAGATTGTGGTATTAGCATAGATGAGCTAGAACCAAGATCATTTTCCTTTAATTCACCTTTTGGAAAATGTGATTATTGTGATGGGCTTGGTAGTCTTTATGAAATTGATCCAAAGCTTGTAATTCCTAATAAGGATTTAAGTATCATGGATGGTGCAATTGCAACATGGGGAAGTGGAAGGCTTAAAGAAGATTCATGGACTTATGCAATATTAATGGCCTTAACAAAGGCCTATGATTTTTCATTAAATACACCAATTAAAGATTTGTCTGATAAGGTAGTAGATATTTTACTATATGGAACAAAAGGTAAAAAATTAGATATAACCTATGTTAAGGATGGTGTGAAATCTAAATATAACTATAGTTATGATGGAGAAATTAATTCACTTAAAAGAAGATATAACGAAACGAATTCTGATATGATAAAATCTGAAATAGAGCAATATATGAATGATAATAATTGCCCTAAATGTAAAGGTGCTAGACTTAAAAGTGAAACTTTAGCTGTGAAGATTGGAGATAAAAATATTCATGAATTTACTCAAATGCCAATAAGAGAAGAAATATCTTATATTAATGGAATAGAATTCTCAGAAAAGAATAAAATAATTAGTGAGCAAATTATTAGAGAAATAAAGGCACGATTACAATTTTTAATGGATGTAGGACTAGACTATCTTACTCTATCTAGAAAATCAGGAACATTATCAGGAGGTGAAGCACAAAGAATTAGGCTTGCAACACAAATAGGTTCATATCTAATGGGGGTTTTATACATATTAGATGAACCTAGTATTGGTCTACATCAAAGAGATAATGATAAGCTAATAAATACACTAAAGAAATTAAGGGATGCTGGAAATACTGTAATTGTAGTTGAACATGATGAAGACACTATGAAAGAGTCAGACTATATTGTAGATATAGGACCTGGTGCTGGAGAACATGGTGGAGAAATTATTGCAACTGGTAATGTTAATGAAATTATGAAATGCAAAGAATCAATTACTGGTCAATATCTAAATGGAACAAAATTTATTCAGGTACCTAAGGATAGAAGAGATGGTAATGGAAACTTTATTAAAGTTATTGGCGCTAGTGAAAATAATTTGAAAAATGTAAATGTAGATATTCCATTAGGTACATTTACAATAGTTTCAGGGGTTTCAGGTTCTGGAAAGAGCACATTAGTAAATGAAATAATTTATAAAGGATTAAATAAAATAGTAAATAAGAGTAAAAACCCTACAGGTAAATATAAGGAAATATTAGGCTTTGAAAATATTGACAAAATTATAGATATAGATCAAAGTCCTATTGGAAGAACTCCAAGATCAAATCCTGCAACATATACAGGCACATTTGACATAATAAGAGAATTATTTTCAACAACCACAGAGGCAAAGATGAGGGGATATAAACAGGGAAGATTTTCATTTAATGTTAAGGGTGGAAGATGTGAAGCTTGTTCAGGGGATGGAATTTTAAAAATTGAAATGCAATTTTTATCTGATGTATATGTACCTTGCGAGGTATGTAAAGGGAAACGATATAACAGAGAAACTCTAGAGATAAAGTATAAAGGTAAAAATATAGCTGATATACTTTCAATGACTGTAGAAGAAGGTCTTAAGTTTTTTGAAAATTTACCTAGAATTAAAAATAAACTACAAACACTATTTGATGTTGGATTAGGCTATATTAGGCTTGGGCAACCTTCTACTCAACTTTCAGGTGGAGAGGCACAAAGAATTAAATTGGCATATGAATTATCTAAAAGAGGTACAGGAAAAACACTTTATATATTAGATGAACCTACAACAGGGCTACATATAGATGATGTAAGTAGATTAATTGATATACTTCAAAGGCTTGTGGATGCAGGAAATAGTGTTTTAGTAATTGAACATAACTTAGATATGATTAAATGTGCAGATTATATTATAGATTTAGGACCAGAAGGTGGAGAAAAGGGCGGTAGCATACTAGTTACAGGAACACCAGAAAAAATAATAAAAAGTAAAAAGTCATACACAGCTAAGTATTTGAAAAAGCTATTATAAAAAATGTTTAATAATATTTTAGGGATTTTACCAAAGATATGATGTATAATCTTCTATATAGAAGAATGTTTTGAGGTGAAAAAATGGATTTTACAAAATTAACAGCAGTTATATTTGGGGTTATTTTTATAATCATATTATATGTAATAATTTACTACGCACTTAAAATAATGTATAAGGATGTAAAGGGTGGTGGTAAGAGGCGTCCACCAGAAAGAAAAAGAAATCATGGAGTAGAAATATTAGAAATTGCACCAAACTCAGGAGTGCAAAAAGGAACAGTTCTACCAATAAGAACAGATATTACAATTGGTAGAAATGAAGATAACACTGTTGTACTACAAGATAAACATGTTTCATCAAATCATGCAAGATTTGAGATTAGGAATAATTTATTATTTGTAGAAGATCTTAATAGTACAAATGGCGTGTATGTAAATGGAAAAAGAATAAAAGGAAAAGCAAAATTATATGGGCAAGATAAAATAAAAATAGGCACTACTATATTTAAAGTTTTAGGCTAGAATGCTGGGGTGATAAGGTGAAGATGCGAAAAGATGAAAAGAAGCTACTTATAATTACTTATATTTTATGTATAGCTCTTTTCACAGATTTAGCTATTATAGGAAATCCACTAGATAAAAGGGCGTTGATAATGGGTGGAGTACTTTGTTTAGTAATAGGATATTCCCATTATGTAATTAGAAGATTTTATCCAGATGGAGATAAGTTTCTACTGATTTTTGCAAGTATATTATCAATAATTGGTATTGCAATGATTTATAGATTAGAGCCATCTACAGCTATAAAACAGGTGGTTTGGTTTATTTTGGGTATAATAATATACATTCTTATTGTTGTTTTGTTACCAGAAATGAAGACTTTAAGTAAATTTAAATATATATATTTAGGGCTTACAGCATTTTTTATGCCTTTAGCATTAATTTTTGGTACAGAAATAAATGGTTCAAAGAACTGGGTATTTATTGGAGATATTATTGGGTTTCAACCCTCTGAATTTGGTAAAATTGCATTAGTATTATATTTAGGATCAGTATTAATGGAATTTGATATTAATAAAAAGGCATTAGATCATATTAAAACCTTAATAGTTCCAGCTATTGTGGTAATGATATCATTAGGATGTTTAGTTTTGCAAAGAGATTTAGGTTCAGCTTTAATATATTTTGGTGTTACAATGGCAATTTTATATGTATCAACTTCAAAGAAAAAGTATGTAGTAACATGTTTAGGATTATTTGCAATTGGAGCCGTTACTGCAAATAAAGTATTTAGTCATGTTCAAAAAAGAGTATCCATATGGCTTAATCCATGGCAGGATCCTTCTGGGGATGGATTTCAAATAGTAGAAGGATTATATTCTATTTCTTCAGGAGGAATGCTTGGGTCTGGTCTTGGTCAAGGATATCCAAGTTTTGTTCCATTTGCACCAACAGATTATATATTTGCAGCTATATGTGAAGAATTTGGAATGGTCTTTGGTATAGGAGTACTTATATTATTTTTCTTATTATTTTATAGAGGAATAAGAGTTGCATTTATTACAGAAAATAGATTTTCACAAATTGTAGCTGTAGGACTTAGCTCAATGATAGCATGTCAGGCATTGGTTATAATAGGAGGGATATTTGCAATTATTCCTTTAACAGGGATAACACTTCCCTTTATAAGTGCAGGTGGAAGTTCTATTCTAAGTACCTTTTTTGCACTTGGTATAATGCAAAAAATATCTGAGGAGGCATAAATTTTAACATGAAAGATTTTAATAATAGTGTAAAAAGAATAATGGTTATCTTCTTGTTTCTATTTGTAGGCCTTATATCCTATATAGCATATTTTCAAACTTTTAGGGCACCTTCTATTGCAGAAGATCAAGGTAATAGAAGGCTTTGGGCTAAAAGAAATGAAATTTTAAGAGGCCCTATTTATGATAGAGATGGAAATGTATTAACAACAAGTGCTAGAGAAAGTGTATTAACCCAAAAAAGAACCTACGTAGATGGAGATTTATATTGTCATGCACTTGGTTATATAAATAATAAATATGGGTTAACAGGTCTTGAGGAAAGCTATGATACAGAACTATCTTCTTATAGTAGTGTTGGAACAGGAATTAGAAGCTTTTTAAATGATATGGATATAGAAAAATTAAAGGAGTCATTTAAAACTAGAGGCGAAGAAGAAGAAAAAATAGGAAATGGTCTAAAGACTACATTAGATAAAGCAGTTCAAAAAGCAGCCTACAATGCTCTTGGAGATAGAAAGGGTGCAGCTATTGCAATAAATCCTAAAACCGGTGAAGTACTTGCAATGGTATCAAAACCTACATTTAATGCAAATGACTTAGATACAGTAATGTCTGCAGCAAATGCAGGAACAGATGTTAATAACTCATTATTAAATAGGGCAGTTTCAGGGTTATATCCACCAGGATCAACATTTAAAACAATTACTACAGCAAGCGCACTTTCAAATATGCCAGGGGTATTAAACAGAACCTTTCAAGATAATGGTAAGCTTGTTTTTAACAGTTCCTATTCATTATCAAATGCAGGTGGGGCTTCTTATGGACAAATAAATTTAAAAAAGGCATTTCAAGTTTCAAGTAATGTTGTTTATGGAACACTTGCAAGTGAGCTTGGCAATGAAACCTTAAAGGCAACAGCAGAAAGTTTTGGATTTAATAAAACTATTCCTTCAGATGGATTTACAATATCTCAAAGTCAATTTCCAACATTAGAAAGTTATGAAGTTGGAATGATAGCTCAGTCTGGTATTGGTCAAAGTAGTATTGTTGCTACACCTATGCAAATGGCCCTAGTTGCAGCAACAATTGCAAATGATGGGACAATGATGAAACCAAGGCTTGTAAATCAAGTAATTGATATGAAGGGTAATGTTGTGAAAAATATAGATGCAGAAAGATACAAAAAAGTTATTGAATCTTCAGATGCACAAACAATAAAGGAATTCATGCAGAATTTAGTTAATAGTAACAGTAGCATGTATATGTTTAATGGACTAAATGCAGCAGGTAAGACAGGTACTGCAGATCACTTAGACTCAAAGGGCAATAACGCAACACCACATTCTTGGTTTATTGGATTTGCACCTGCAGATAATCCAGTTGTAGCAGTAGCAGTAATTGTAGAAAATGGGGGATTTGGAGCAACTTCAGCAGCACCAGTTGCAGCAGAGGTTATGAAAGCTGCAATTAACAAATAACAAATGAAGGAGGAAAAGTTTAGTTATCATAAATGCTAACAAATGTGTTTAAAAGGGTTAATATATACTCAAGAGGTGATATTAATGAATAAACATATAACAAACTATAAACCAAAAGATTTTGCAGAATTATTAAATGTATCAGTTAAAACATTACAACGATGGTATAGAGATAGAATAATAATAGCAAAAAAGACTCCTACCGATAGAAGATATTATACATATGACTAATATCTTGAATTTAAAGGTGTATCAAATGATTCAAATACAAAAAAGAAAATTAATTATACTAGAGTTTCTACTAATAATCAAAAAGATGATTTAGTATAATGGTAACTCATATTGGTTATGAATGGTTTGAAAGATTTTTAGTTGTAAGATTTATGGAATGAGAAAG
>CAMNZV010000072.1 GCA_946575275.1 uncultured Clostridium sp.
ATAAAATAAGAAATAAATAATTTTTGCTTTTTCTTAATATTAATTAGAGATGAGAAGGGCATATATCTTAAAAACAAAGGTGTGATCTGAACAATAATAATTGAAAAAATAATAATAATAGTATTCACAAACAGCACCTTCTTTCAATTAAGTAAGTAGTATAGTTATTCATAACCTCTGCTTTTTTTCGTCTGCTAATTGGAATCTTTTCTCCGTTTTTTAATATAAAGTCATAGTCTAAGGATTTATCAACATAGTCAATATTTACAATAATATTTCTATAACATTCTAAAAAACGTTTATCCAAAAGAAGTTGTTTTTCATAGTCTGAAAATTTACCAAGAACATGAATGGTACCAGATACAAAATGAACATATATATTACGCATTGATATTTCTAAATATACTATGTCACGATAAAATACTGTATTTTCCCCAAATTCAGTTAATAAGGTAATAGATGAATTATCAATATTAATTTTTTCCATAACCCGATTTAATGCTTTTGCAAGAGATAGATAATTTTTAGAGGCTGGTTTTAATATATATCCTGCAGCTTGTACATCATAACCCTCTAAAATATGGTCTAAACTAGAAGTGAAAAATATTATATTACAATTTTTATCTAAGTCATATAGTTTTTTTGCAATATCTATTCCGGTAAATTCTTTCATGTAGATATCTAATAATACAAGTTGAAATTTACCTTGTTTAAAGGATTGCATAAAGTCTTCACCACAATTAAACTTTGTAAAGCTAGGAACAATGTTATAAAATTTTTTATTGTCAGAAAAAAATTTTGATATAAGTGTATGTATTTCTTCACGTTCTTCATATAAATCATCTACAATTGCAATTTCCATAAAATCCCCTTTAGTTACGTAATTTATAAAATAATTATACAACATAAACTAAAATATGAGAATAATAATAAACCATTGGGTAATAAAATTAACCACTTGGTTATAGTTTATATAAATATTTTTTTTTAGTTGTTATAGTTATAGTCTAAAATAATTAAACAATTAGAAGGGAGAATTATTTATGAAAAAAGGAATAATAAGCATAGTGTTGTTCATAGCTATGATATTTTCATTATTGCCAACAAGTGTCTATGCAGAAATGGTAAATGGAACTACATTATGTGATAGATTACTAGTTGATGGTATGTACTATATTCAAGGAAATAATATGGATGAACTAATAGAGTCAAACTCCATGCCAAATGAGGATATACCATATTTATATTATAGTGGCAATGAGTTGAAAGTAGTAGGTAATATAAGCTTAAGTGGACCTAGAGGTATCTTGAACATAAAGAATGAAATATTAACTATTGGTGGAGATGGAAGCTTAGATATTAGTAATGATTTTAACATTCCGGTAATAATGGGCAGTTCAGATAAGGTAATCCTTAAAGATGATGTAGACTTTACTGCAGATAGTAATAGTGGAGTAGCAACAATTAATGGAGGTACTATTACAAATGCTGAAGGCTATTTGGGTGATGTAACCCTTTTTGGGCAAAATATATTTATAAATGTTGACACTGTAGATTTGGAAACAGCAGGTGATATTAATATTGCAGGTTTAAATAAGGCATCATATTTAGTTAACTTAAAAGAGTTAAAATTAAAAGGAGAAAAAGTTGGTATTGTAAATTTTCTTGGTGGATCTATTGTAAATGCAACAGACACAGTGGAGATTATATCAAATAATGGTGATTTGAATTTTGTAGGGGAAGCTGATGCACCAATAATTAGTGGAAAAGATGTTAATCTTGTTGCTCCTAATATAATTGTACAAAATGATAAAGGAGCTGCAATTAATGGAGATTTAGTAGCTACATCTAATGTAAATATAACTATTGAGTCTAGAAGTACTGCACCGGCAATAACTGGAATGGTAGATATAAGGGCTAATGAAGATATTTCCATTAATAGTAGAAATAACATTGCTATTGCAAGTAATGAAGAGGTTAAAATTAGTTCGAAGAATGGTGGGATAAATATTTTTGCAGGAGGAAATAATCCTGTAATAACAGTAGGCAATAAAAGTGTTATTATTAACGCTTATAAAGGGGTTTTGGTTGAAGGAAGTGGTGCATTTCCAGTGATAGTTGATGCATTAACTAAAGAAATTACATCTGTAAATGATATGGTAATTATAAAGAATAGTGAAAGGACTGAAGTTCTTTTTGAAGGTAAAATTTATAATTATGGTGGAGACGTTTCAAATGGTATTGATTTAACAACGCCACCTCTTACTGAAACTTATTATAAAGCTGAAGATGGATACATAATTTTTCAACCTAAAAATAATAATAATTATGCAAAATTAATATTGAAAAATGCTTCAATGGATAATAGCTTAAAGTTATCTGAAGAGCCATATAATTTGGTTTTACAGGGTGAAAGTGATATATCAGAAATTTTTGCTTTTGGAAATCTTAATATATCAGGTGATGGAACATTAAATGTACATAATATTAGTAATTATAAACTACCAGTTATAGAAGGGTTATCAAAAGTTAACACTATGTATACTATTGAAAATGATACTTATATATATGGTAAATATGTACTGGAGAATGGTGAGGGAATAACAGTTTCTACAGAAAATAAATTGATTATAACAAAGGATTCAGAATTAACTGTGGACAATGGTGGATATATAAAGTTTTTAAAAAATTCTAATTTTAATCAAATGATATTTGAATCTGGTGCATCTATTATTAATAATTCAAAAATACTTTTGCCAGTTGGAACAACAGCCTTAGATATTAAAAATTTAAATTTTGTAGGGATAGGAGTAATAATTGTACCTAAAAGCTATGAGAATGTTTCAGATAACTATGATACCTATTTAAATAATGGTGCGCCTACAAAGGTTATCCCAGTTCCTATGGATTTTAATTTCGGAGATTATAGTGATAAGACTATAGATAAGGATGGTTATGAGTGGAATTCAGATGAGAAAATATTAACCTTAGGAAATATCTTTTTCTTGGATGAAATTACTGTGCCAAATGGTACTTATATTAACACAGTTGGTCAGGCAAATATTAATAATTTTGATGTAGATACAAAAGGATATCAATTAGACTTATCCTTTGGAAATAGTGGAGAACTTTCTATTAAAAATATAGGTGTAGGTGGAATAAATGGAGATACTATAATTTTTAAGGATGGTGCAAATGTAACAATAAACGATTCTTTGTTTTTAGGTGGAAGTGGGGGAGATAATGGAAATTTAGTTATAACAGGTACTAACACTATTTTAAACGTTAATGGAAAAATGGGGGCGGCTATTTTTTGTGACACTATTAATGTAGAAAAAGGAGCAACTCTTAATGTAACTTCAAAGGGTAATGGTTCTAGAGGTGTACAGGCGTTAAAGGGCGGTGTTAATGTTACGGAGAATTCTACTCTTAAAACTAGTTGTGATTACGGTGTATATATAATAAATGGGAAACTCAATGTTGATAAATCTAGTAAGCTAATAACAAATGCAAACGTGGCACCATTTTGTATTGTAGATACATCTGGAACAAAATTAATAGATGATGTTGTATCTTTACCAGGAATGCCAAATGGAACAAAGATAATGTCAAAAACAGGTGTTGCTAATTATTGGAGTCTTGTAGATACTAATGGAATTTTAGATGTAACTGATGAATATAATGAGCCAGTAACATTAATTGGTGGAATGAAAGGTTTATTGACATTTGAAAAAGCTCAAGATCCAAAGCCAGGAGATGGAGAAGCAACAGTAAACCCAGAAAATCCAAGTTCAAAACCAGGAGATGGAGGAGTCAATGGTGATACAGGAGATTCTGGAACAAAGCTAAATGGAATTAGTAAAGATACGGTGAATGGGTTTAAAGATAGCACACCAAAAACAGGTGATATCTTACCTATAACCTTAATAGTAGTATTGCCTTTTGCTTGGGTAGCTTTATTATATTTAGGAATACGTTTGAGAAGAAAATAATAATATAATAAGGCATATTTTCATAAAAAGTTTTCATTCTACCCATTATAAGTCCACATTATATTGTATAATATTGGTATAAGTAAATTTTATACATGGAGTTGATTTTGTTGAATAGTAATAGTCATAATAATTTATACAAAGTAATAGCGAATAATAAAATTGAATATGATTTATGGTTAGATAATTACAAGGATATTTTAGAACAATCTAAAAACATGGAAATAATAGATTTGTGTTGTGGATTTGGTGGTAATTCTTTATATTTAAAAGAGAATAATTATAAGGTTATATCCTGTGATTTTTCCAAAGAATCATTAAAATTTGTAGAAACAAAAGTAAAACCATTTGCAATTAAGGAACTTAAAATTAATAATAAACTACCATTTAAGGATAATATATACAAAGTAATAATTGCAGACCTTTCAAATCAAACATTTAATAATAACTTCCTTATGAAAATAATAATCCAAATTAAAGATATTATTGTTAAAGGAGGATTTTTAATTATTAGAATTAGAAAAAATAGTGATGAGTATAAGAAATATTTCAAAGGATTTGAAGTTATTAGTTCGGTTGAAAGGACAATATATACACAGGGAATAGAGAATATAGTTCAAGAATTATGTTTGAAAAATAAAAAAATGGAATTAAATGAGGAATTTTTAAATTTACTTGCAAATTATAGTGATGAAAATAAATCTATAGAAAATATTTATTATGGTAAAAATGAAAATTCTAAGGTTTACTTAAATAATTTAGATAAATATCTTGAAAGGATGAAGGAAAAAAATCCAAGTATATTAATTATAGGAGAATCTCAAAGTAATAATAGTGGTATAAAAAATGGACTACCATTTAATGAAGAGGATAATAAAATTATTAAAGAAAAGTACGCCAATACATTAAGGTGGAACATATTTCCTTTCTATCCTTATGAAGAATCAAAAGTAACAGCTAAAAGAAGTCTAAAAACATTAGAATGTACGGTGGGTATTAGTATATTAGTAAGCTTACTTAAATTATTTCCTTCTATTAATAAAATAGTTCCTTTTAATAAAGAGGCTTATGATATAATTATAAAATATTCGGATATTTTGGAAGTATCAATTGAAGAATTTAAATAATAAGACAAGCTATTATTTTGTAATTTACATTTATAAAAATAATAGCTTTTTTTTAATTTCAGTAAAAAATGTGGTAAAATGAAATGATAAATATAGAATGGAGCGGATTGTCAAAAAACGTGTATTGTTTTTGACAGGTGAAATAATATGAGATATAAAGGAATTATATTTGATTTTGATTATACTTTAGGAGATTCTACAAAAGGTATTATTCAAAGTGTAAACTACGGGCTAAAAAGGTTAAATTATACTAAAAGTACTGATGAAGCTATAATAAGCACAGTAGGACTATCTTTAGAAAAAACTTATGAAGAATTAACTGGGGATAATTCTAAGGACAAAGCATTAGAATTTGAAAAATATTTTATGGAAAGGGCTAATAGAATAATGGTTGAAAATACAACCCTTTATGATGGTGCTAGAAATACATTAGAATTATTGAAGGTTAAAGGGTTAACACTTGGAATAGTAAGTACAAAGTGCCACAGTACCCTTAAAAATATAGTAATTAAGAATAAGTTAACCAATATTATAGATTTTATAATTGGCTCTGATGATGTTGAATATACAAAACCAGATTCAGAGGGGCTTATTAAAATGGTAAGGTATATGGGACTAAAAAAAGAAGAAGTCTTATATGTAGGTGATAATACTGTTGATGCTATGGCGGCAATGGATGCAAAGGTTGATTTTGTTGCAGTTAAAACAGGAAGTACAAAAAAAGAGAATTTTTCAAACTATAAAACTAAGGCAATAATTGAAGATGTAAATCATATACTATCACAAATTTGACATTAAAATTAAAAGACGTGTAAAATATAATAAATTAATTGAGAGGATTGATGTTATTTTGGAAGGAACTTGGATTGAGGTTAGAGTAATTACAAAAAGTGAGGCATTAGAACCAATTTCAGGTATATTTTATAGCTTAGATTGCAAGGGGGTTGCAATAGAAGATCCAGAGGATTTTTTAGGAACAGAAAAGGGCCCTTCTACATGGGACTTTGCAGATATAAATATATTAGAACATAAGGGGAAGGTAGCTGTTGTTAAGGGTTATTTTTCAGATGAAGATAATATTTCATCTATTATAGAATTTGTAAAAGAAAAGGTAGAAGACATTAAAAATCTTGGAATAGATGTTGGAGAAGGAAAAGTAGAACATGAAAAGATGCATGAAGAGGACTGGGCAAATAATTGGAAAAAATATTATAAGCCAACCTTAATAGGAGATAGAATTGTAATTAAACCAATTTGGGAAGATTATAAACAAAAAGATAATGAAATAATTATTGAATTAGATCCTGGTATGGCTTTTGGTACAGGTGAGCATGAGACTACAAGAATGTGTATCAAGGCACTTGAACAACATGTTAAAGAAAATAGTACAGTTTTTGATGTAGGGTGTGGCTCTGGAATACTTTCAATTGTAGCTGCAAAACTAAAAGCAAAGGAAGTAATAGGGGTAGATTTAGACCCTGTAGCAGTAAAATCAGCAATAGACAATGTTTCCTTTAATGATATATCTAATATAAAAATCATTGAAGGAAACTTACTTGATGTGGTTTCTGGAAAGGCAGATATAGTTGTTGCAAATATTATAGCTGAGGTTATATGTATACTAACAGAAGATGTTAAAAAGGCAATTAATAAAGGTGGATTATTTATTACATCTGGAATAATTCATGATAGAGTAGAAATGGTTTCAAATAAACTTACAGAATCAGGATTTCAGATTATTCATGTAGAAAAAGATGGTGAATGGAATTGTATAACTGCTAGGTTAAAGTAAGGAGAAATTATATGCATAAGTTTTTTACCCCTGCTAATAATATAATCGGGCAAGAGGGGAAAATAATTGGTGAAGATGTCAAACATATATATAAAGTTTTAAGGCTTAAAGAAAATCAAAATATTATTATAAATAATTGTTTGGGTGAAGAATTCTTATCTGAAATAACAGCTATTTCAAAGGAAGAAGTAACTTTTAAGATTTTAGAGAAAATAAATACAAATAATGAAAGTACAGTTGAGATATCTTTATTTCAGGGTTTACCAAAGGCTGCCAAAATGGATTTAATAGTTCAAAAGGGAACAGAGCTTGGAATAGTTAAATTTATTCCAACATTAACAGAAAGAGTTGACATTAAACTTAAGGGGGACTTTAAAAAATTAGATAGATTAAATAGAATTGCCCTTGAGGCTGCAAAACAAAGTAAAAGAACTATAATTCCAGAAGTATTAGAGCCTATTTCATTTGATGAATTAACAAATAAAATACAGGAATTCGATATATTTATAGTCCCTTATGAAGATAAAAAAGATTATGGCATAAAAGAGTTATCAAAGGAAGTAAAATCCTTAAACAAGGAGATAAAAAGCATAGGAATTCTAATAGGACCTGAGGGTGGATTTGAAGAAAATGAAATTATAAAGCTTAAAGAATTTGGTGCTTACATAGTTACTTTGGGAAAAAGAATTTTAAGAACAGAAACAGCAGGGTTTACTATTACTGCATTAATAGAATATGAATTTGGGGACATTTAGAAGGTGTAAAAAAATGAAGTTGCCATTTTATACATAAGAATGTAGAGTTATTCAATATGATTCAGAAGC
>CAMNZV010000073.1 GCA_946575275.1 uncultured Clostridium sp.
GGTGAATATTTTGGATTAAGCAGTAATCAAAATAAAAGAAGAACTGCCATTGCAACTGCATCTGCCTTATATGATGTATTAAATGACATTATTGTAGATGCTAGAATCACTAAATATAAAACAAGTGAAAGACATATTGCAAAACAACATATAGAGTCAATAGGAGACAAATTGTGTCCTCAAAAAAGCATTGTCATTTTTGATAGAGGCTATCCCTCATATGATATGTTTGATTACTTGGATTCTAAGGAATTACTATTTTTAATGCGAGTACCAACATCTTTTAAACTTGTACAATCAATAGATTCCCCTGACTTTATTTTAAAATATAAAGTTAAAGGTGAAATGAAAAAAATAAGAGTAGTGAAGGTTAAATTATCAGATGAGGTAACAGAAACTTTAGTGACTAACATCTATGATGATACTATTACACCTTCAAAATTCAAAGAACTATATTTCTTAAGATGGGGTGTTGAATCTAAATATAAAGAATTAAAATGTAGTCTTAAAATTGAAGAATTTTCAGGTACTAAGCCAATTGCAATAAAGCAAGATTTCTATGCTTCTATCTATTTATCAATGATTGCAGCCCTTATAAAAAAAGATGCTGATGCTGAAATATTAAATGATAACAAGTATAAAGATTTAAACTCAATATATCAATCGAATAGAAATTTTATTTTGGGACAGGTTTTTAAAAGAATTATACCTTTATTAGTTAAATCTAGATTAAGAAATAAACTGTTAGAATTAATACTTGAAAAAGCTATAAAAATACGCTCACAAGTACGTTACAACCGATCTTGTGAGCGTAAAAACAAACATCCAAGGAAAAAGCACCATCATAATATTAAAACCTGTATCTGACATTAAATACAAATAAAAACATAGCAAAAATTCACTTTATTCGGTGGATTTATTTAGTGTACCATTTTTTAAGATAAATTAAAATAGACATCAAAAATATTTCTTTTTAATTTATTTTTATATAATTTAATATGCTAAGTTGACGACATTGTCCGGTCGCTGTGCCGCTAATGTATTATTCATATCAAATCCTCGACCTCCTTTGCATTCACAGTATATTGGAAATCGGGGAAATATTGTAGTTTGCGAATCTGCCTGAAATAAAAATGCCCTGACAGAGCTTTTACACTCCATCAGGGCTGTAACTATTTTGATTTATTCTTGCGGCTTTTCCGGACATTATACAAAATATCCTTCAGAACCAACATTGCGTCCAACTCATTAAATTGATATTCCTGCTTCAATTCATCCAGCATAAGATTGATTCTGCGGGCATAATTCGGGATATTCACTTCCGCCTGATATTTAAGAAGAATCGGGTACTTTTTGCCCCAAGCATTTGTCCAGTCAATTTTTTCTTCTGTTTCCTCACTTGTCTTGTCGATGGCTTCCTGAATTTCCTTAACATCAATATCAAAGTCAATCAGTTCATCCAAGGACACATTATAAAGCACCGCCATTTTCTTGGATTGGCGAATATCCGGTATCGTTTCATCGGTTTCCCATTTTGAAACACTCTGTCTGCTTACCCCTAATTTTTCCGCCACATCCTCCTGCGAAAGTCCGCACTTTTTTCTTGCCTGAAATAAGCTGTTTCCTAAATTCATTGCATTTCCTCCCTTATCGGTTTATGGCTTTATTATAATATTTGATAAGGCTGTTCTCCACCAACTGAAGCAGTCACTTTTGCTAATTTTCTTAACATTGCTCAGAAATGCAAATACCGGATTATTTGCCTGATAAAGATTTCATCAAACTGGGATTTACCTATTAACTCTCTTAACTTTCCCCTATTTTAAAGGCTTCCCACCATTGAAAATTCTATATATGTATCCTTTTCCCTTGTTTTTGCCCTTATGGGATAATTACAAGGGAAAAGGATATAACACAAGGGAAAGCGTAAGGGCAAACTCACTTGCTATAAATTTAGCATTTTCAAGGGTTTGCGGACTTCACGAGGATAAGATATAACAGTTAATAAATGTTATGAATTAAGTCAAATCAAAACTGGAAGTTATAGAATTGAACACCATCTCACCATAACGCACAGGCTGATTCAACATTAACTCCCCATGTCCATAATTTCCGACGCATATTTCTTTCATATTTGGTATTTTTTCTTTTAAGAACTTCATTCCTGCTATCATATATTTTTCTTTTTGTCCATACCAGTATTCAACCATGATATTTCTCAAAACTTCAATATTGGTTAACTCGTATGTTAGGCATGAATATTCGCTATTTTTCAATGTTTCCTTTGAAGCAAATTCGCACAAATCATTGCCTTTGAAGCAATATCCCATTGCATAGTTCATGGCAACCCTATTTATTAGCCTGTCTTTCCCTTTTATAATCGAGATAAATCCAAAAGCTACCATTACAGACATTATTCTGGCACATAGCTTATTCCATGGCTTCATATATCCGCTATCTAAAATTAACTTCTTTACCTTGATATTGTATTTTGTCAATAACTCTAACGCTATGAAGCCTCCCATTGACATACCGAGTATTGTATGTATTGAGCCTTCGCAATCTTTTATAACATAATTCGCTATTTTTTCAGCCTGTTCATATATTGAAGTAAAAGTAGTGTTCGGTTCATCATATCCGTCAAGACAGGCTATAACAACTCGATAATCTCTTTCTAATTTATAAACAGCTGACAAAAAGGAATGTTCCCCTGTACATCCCATGCCATGAATCAGCAATATAATTGGTTGTCCCATTTTCCCACTTGCAATAAACTTCATCTGCTCATCTCCTCAAATTCTAACTTGTCTATTTCTTTTTCTTATTCGACACTACGGCACAGCCTATTGCAACAACTGCGCATACCATAATTAACCAAAAATTCGGATGCATATCATCACCTCGCTAAATTTGTCTTATCTGTCTTTATAATTATAAAAGGCGGGAAATCGTTTCCGACCGCCCGCCTTATCATCAAAAATATGCGATTTTTTCAGCTCTGCACAAACTCGGACATCATTTGATGTAAATTTGATGTAAGATGTACTTTTTAGAGCTTTTTTCAAAATGAAGTACATCTCGTTTTACCGGGTAAAACGGTACATCATTAGTAGAGCTTTGCACCTGCCGGGATGTGGTCATCAACCATCAAAAGGTTAAGTCCTTCCTTGCCGTCAACCTCGTGAACAGCGGAGATTAACATACCGCAGGAATCAATACCCATCATCGGTCTTGGAGGCAGGTTTGTGATTGCGATACAAGTCTTGCCAACCAGTTCTTCCGGCTCGTAATACTCGTGAATACCGCTTAAAATCACTCTATCTGTGCCTGAACCGTCGTCTAAAACGAATTTTAGGAGCTTCTTGCTCTTTGGAACTGCTTCACATTCTTTAACCTTTACTGCTCTGAAATCAGATTTAGAGAAAGTATCGAAATCAACAAAGTCCTCAAATAAAGGTTCTACCTTAACTCCGGTGAAATCAATCTTTTCAGGCTCAGCTTTTACATCATTTGCAGGTGTTCCAACAGCCTTGGAGCTTACATCATTTTTCTTATTTACATCATTCAAGGTCTTCATTGTTGGGAACAAAATAACATCTCTAATTGATGCTGCATCAGTTAAAAACATTATCAATCTATCAATTCCTATTCCAAGTCCACCTGTTGGAGGCATTCCTGTTTCTAATGCACTCATGAACTCTTCATCTATAACATAAGCCTCATCATCACCAAGCTCCCTTGATTCTGCTTGTTGTTCAAATCTTTCTCTTTGAACTATAGGGTCATTTAATTCTGAATATGCATTACAAAGCTCTCTTCCAAATACAAAACCTTCAAATCTTTCAGTAAATGCTTCATTTCCTCTTTTCTTCTTAGTTAAAGGTGATATTTCTACTGGATAATCCATAACAAATGTTGGTTGAATCATTTTTTCTTCACAGAATTCTTCATATAATCCATTTAATATTTCACCCTTAGTAACAGTGTTTAATGGCTTTGGAAATTCTAAGTGTTTCTCTTTTGCAATTTCTCTTGCTTCTTCATCGCTATTTATAGCATTAAAATCTACACCTGCATGTTCCTTAACTGCATCTACCATAGTTATTCTATTCCATGGTGGCTTAAAGTCTATTTCTGTACCTTGATACATTACCTTTGTAGTACCATTTACCTTTTCACATACATAAGCAACCATATTTTCAGTTATTTCCATCATATCATTGTAGTCAGCATATGCTTCATATAATTCAATACATGTGAATTCTGGATTATGTCTGTTGTCCATTCCTTCATTTCTGAAGTTTTTACCCATATCATATACCTTTTCAAATCCACCTACTATTAATCTCTTTAAATATAGCTCTGTAGCAATTCTAAGATACATATCCATATCTAAAGTATTATGATGAGTAATAAAAGGCCTTGCAGCAGCACCTCCTGCAATTGAAGCTAATATAGGAGTGTCTACTTCTAAAAATCCCTTATTATCTAGGAATTCTCTAATTCCCTTTATTATTTTACTTCTTTTTATAAAGGTTTCTTTAACCTCTGGATTTGTAATAATGTCAACTTCTCTTTGTCTATATCTTAAATCAGGATCCTTTAAGCCGTGCCATTTTTCAGGTAATGGTTTTAATGATTTTGAGATTAATTCAAAAGAATGTACTTTAATAGAGATTTCTTCTGTTTTTGTTTTAAAAACCTCTCCATTTGCAACTACAATATCCCCTAAATCAAGAGATTTATATTCTTTTAATTTATCCTCACCAACTGCATCTATCTTTATAAATAACTGTATTTTTCCATCCCTATCATGTATGTCTGAAAATACTACTTTACCTTGACCTCTTTTAGACATTATTCTACCTGCGACAGTTACTTCTTTACCTTCTAATTCTTCATAATTAGATTTTACACCTTCAGATGTATGAGTTCTTTCTATCTTATATACATCAAAAGGATCCTTACCTGATTTTTTTAATTCTAAAAGCTTTTCTCTTCTTAATTGTTCTTGTTCACTATACTTTGTTTCTAAATCCTGAATATTAATTTCTTCAGTTGACATTCTTATACCTCCATTATATTCTTCTTATATCTAGTATTTCAAATTTGCTAACTCCATCTGGTACTTGTATTTCAACAACATCACCAATACTCTTACCAATTAATCCACTTCCAACTGGTGATTCATTTGATATTTTATACTCCATAGGATCTGCCTCTGCTGAACCCACTATTGTATATTCAACTTCTTCATCAAAATCATAATCTTTTACCTTTACAACAGATCCAACTGAAACTTTATCAGTTTCAATGTCACTTTCATCTACAACAGTTGCATTTTTAAGCATATTTTCTAATTGAAGTATTCTTCCTTCAGTAAATGCTTGTTCATTTTTAGCTTCGTCATATTCGGAGTTTTCACTTAAATCTCCATACCCTAATGCTACCTTGATTTTTTCTGTAATTTCTTTTCTTTTAACTGTTTTTAGAAATTCTAATTCTTCTTCTAATTTCTTTACACCTTCATATGTCATTATATATTTTTTTGTTTCACTCATATTAAACTCCCCTTTAAAAGCCTTGCATTTTATTTTTAACTTCCTGAAATCATTTAAATTATTATAAATCAGCCTCTTTAATATGTCAAATTACTAGCTTTTCATAATTAGTATATATACATTTAATCTAAGCTGTTTTTATATTCATTTAAAACCTTTATTACATCTAAAGTACTTTCCATTCTATTTATTTTATCTTTTATTTCTGTACTTTTAGATAAGCCTTTTATATACCATGAAGCATGCTTTCTCATTTCTCTAATAGCCTTATATTCACCATCATACTCTATTGCAAGTAAATAATGCTTTATGCACATTTCAATTTTCTCTTTTGGAGGTATTATTAGCTGTTCCTTATTGTTTAGTATATTTTCTATTTCTTTAAATATCCAAGGATTACCCATACTTCCTCTTGCAATCATTATACCATCACAATTTGTTAGCCTTACTAATTCTTTTGCATCCTTATAATTAAATACATCTCCATTTCCTATTACGGGAATTGATACTGCTTCTTTTACTTCTTTTATTATACCCCAATCTGCCTTTCCTTGATACATTTGTTTTGTAGTTCTACCATGAAGGGTTATTGCATCTGCTCCAGCATTTTCAAGAAATTTTGCAAACTCCACTGCATTAATATTATCATCATTAAATCCCTTTCTAAATTTTACTGTTACAGGCTTTGTAGATACTTTTTTTATCTCTCTTACTATTTCTGCTGCCAAGGCGGGTTCTTTTAAAAGTGCAGATCCCTCTCCATTTTTAATAATCTTAGGTGCAGGACATCCCATATTAATATCTATAATGCATATATCACTGTTATTATTAAAATATCTTTCTACAACTTCAGCCATAATTTTGGGGTCTCTTCCGAAAATTTGTACTGCTATAGGTTTTTCTTTATCTGAAATTCTTAATAAATCTTGTGTTTTTTGACTTTCATAATATAATGCCTTTGCGCTAACCATTTCACTAAAGGTTAGTCCACAGCCCTGTTCCTTACATATTTGTCTAAATGATATGTCTGTCACCCCTGCCATAGGTGCTAAAAACACATTGTTACTGAAATTAAGATTACCTATTTTCATAAGCTTACTCCTTATTTTTATAATATATGATTCTTAATCCTTCTAAAGTTAATTCTGAATTAACTTTATCAATACAATCTGTTTCTGTAGAAATTAATTTTGCAAGTCCACCTGTTGCAATAACCAACGGCTCCTCTTTAGTATCCTTCATCATTTCTTTTTTCATCTTGTTTACTATGTATTCAACTTGACCTGTATATCCATATAGTATTCCAGATTGCATGCTTGATACTGTATTTTTACATATAATTTTCCTTGGAAACTCTAACTCTACCCTTGGTAGCTTTGCAGCCTTTTCAAAAAGGGCATCTGAGGATATTTTAATTCCTGGAACAATGCATCCACCAAGATAGGTAGCATCACTTGTAACTGCACAAAAGGTAGTTGCTGTTCCAAAATCTATTATTATTATTGGTTTTTTATATATTTCATACGCAGCTACAGCATTTACTATTCTGTCTGCACCTACTTCTTTTGGGTTATCATACTTTATATTTATACCTGTTTTTATTCCAGGTCCTACTATAACTGGCTCTATTTCAAAGCATTTTCTTATCATATTTTCTAATGAATGCATTATATCAGGTACAACTGAGGATATAATGATACCTTCTATTTCCTTATGGGATAATGAACTCATGTTAAATAGTTGCATAATTTGTACTGAATATTCATCTGATGTTTTCATTGTATCTGTAGATATTCTCCAACTGGTAATATAATTTTCACCATCATGGACTCCTAATACTATATTAGTATTTCCAACATCAACAAGTAATATCATAAAAGCCACCGCCTTAATAAAATTAAAAGCAGCATACAGCTGCCTTATCCAAAAACGACTAAATTTTTCTCTCTATAATTTTAACAACTCAGTGCTATTTGTCAAGTAATTTATTGTTGTTACAAACAAGCCTGTGATTGATTTATGATAATGTCTTAGTATACCACTTTTGATTATGTGCCAAAATTCAAAAAATTAGTATAATAACCTCATAAGATTTAAATGGGATTTACACTATTCTGAGCTTTTAGAAAAACATGAGCATATCAAATTATCCCCAAGCGCA
>CAMNZV010000074.1 GCA_946575275.1 uncultured Clostridium sp.
AGTAGAAGAAAAGATAATTATGAAGGCTGAAATAGAAAGCAAAAGCCATAAGGAAAGAATTGTATCTACTGCAAAGCTTAAGGCAAGAAATGAAAAGCTAAGTGCAAAACAAATTGTCTTAAATGAAGTCTTTAATGAGGCTATAGACACCCTTTGCAATATGGAGGCCCTACAATATAAAAAATACATTAAAGAAACAATTTTAAACCTTGATATAAGTGGAGAAGAGTTATTAATTGTTAATGAAAAAGTGAAATCTATTATAGACTCATCCTTTATAGAAGAAGTTAACAGAGAATTAAATTCAAAGGGTATACATGGGAAAATTGTTTTGGCAGATGAAACAGGTACCTTTAAAGGAGGCTTCATTTTAGAAAAGGATGGAGTACAAATAAACAATACCTTTGAAGCTATAGTAGAATCTTTAAGGGATGAATTGGAATTTCAGGTTTCTAAAGAGTTATTTAATTAAGGAGGTAAATTATGGATTCAATGGAATTTGCTAAGGTTATACCAAGACTTAGAGTATTTGAAACAAGACTCCTTGATAAAGCTAAACTAGACAGAATGATAGATTCAAGTTCTGCAGAGGATGTTATAAAAATACTAAAAGAAACTGAATATTCAAATATAATGACAAATGTAAAAAAAGCTGAAGATTATGAAAATATGTTAAGTCTAGAACTTGAAAGAGTATATAAAGAACTTTATGACATGTGCGCTAATAAAAAGATTGTTGATATTATGAGCATTAAGTATGAATATCACAATATAAAGGTGCTTTTAAAAGGGAAATTCTTAAATAAAGATTTTTCAGATATTTTAATTCCCATTGGAAGAATGGATATAGTTAAGTTTAAAAATATAATAATTGAGAACGACTATTCTGATTTAACCAAAATTATGAGACTTGGAATAGAAGAAACAATAACTAGGTTTAACTTAACTAAAGATTCTCAGTTAATTGATATGATTTTAGATATGTATATGTTTGAAGAGTTAAGGGAAATTGCACAGGAATTAAATGATAAATTTATTACTAAATACATTAAGGCACAAATTGATTTAACAAATATTAGAACATTACTTAGAGTTAAAAATCAAAACAAAGAAAGAGATTTCTTGCAAAGAGCTTTAATTAAAGGTGGCATTATAGATATTGATACCCTAATATCATTATTTAATGATGCAGCATCTAATATTCCTGTAAAGCTAAGTCATACAGATTATTATGAAATATTAAAAAATAACACTACCTATGAAGGTGGAGTTCTTGAAAAATCAATGGACAATTACATAATGAAATTAATGAAGGATGCTAAAATGATTCCCTTTGGAATGGAGCCAATTATAGCCTACATTTATGCAAAGGAAACAGAAATTAAAGTAATTAGAATTATTATGGTTGGAAAACTTAACAATATAAATGCTGAAATTATAAGAGGAAGGCTGCGTGATGTTTATGTATAAGAAAATAGGAGTAGTTGGAGACAAAGACTCGGTACTAGCTTTTAAGGCTCTTGGCATAGATGTTTTTCCAGTAATTGAACCAAATGAAGCAAGAAAAACAATAGATACCTTAGCAGTAAATGATTATGCAGTTATATTTGTTACAGAACAGGTTGCAAAAGATATTGAAGATACCATAGAAAGATATAATAAAATGACCATTCCAGCTGTAATATTAATTCCAAGCAATGAAGGAACCTTAAATATTGGAACAAAGAGAATTAGTGATAATGTAGAAAAAGCAGTAGGAGTAAATATTTTATAGGAAAGAGGGGTTTTTAAAAGGTGAAGATTGGTAAAATAATAAAAGTATCTGGACCCTTAGTTGTAGCTATGGGAATGGAAGAGGCTAATATATATGACGTATGTAAAGTTGGAGAAAAAGGTTTAATTGGAGAAATCATTGAAATGAGAAATGACAGGGCATCTATTCAGGTTTATGAAGAAACCTCAGGAATAGGGCCTGGAGATCCAGTTATAACAACAGGAGAACCCTTAAGTGTAGAACTTGGACCTGGACTTATTGAATCTATGTTTGATGGAATTCAAAGACCACTTGATGCCTTTATGGAGGCTGCAAAATCACCATTTTTATCAAAGGGTATATCTGTACCTTCTTTAAATAGGGATAAAATATGGCATTTTGATGCAACCTTAAAAGAAGGAGATATGGTAAATGAGGGAGATATTATTGGAACTGTAAAGGAAACTAGCGTTATAGTTCAAAAGATAATGGTACCTTTGGGTGTTTCTGGAAAAATAAAATCTATAAAATCTGGAGATTATAAAATTACAGAAACAGTTGCAATTATAGAAAATCAAGAGGGAACAAAAGAAGTTACCCTAATGCAAAAATGGCCAGTTAGAAAGGGAAGACCTTACAAATCAAAATTAAATCCAAAGGCACCAATGATAACAGGTCAAAGAGTTATAGATACATTTTTCCCAGTAGCTAAAGGTGGAGCAGCAGCAGTACCTGGTCCTTTTGGAGCTGGTAAAACAGTTGTTCAACATCAAATAGCAAAATGGGGAGATGCAGAGGTTGTTGTCTATGTTGGATGTGGAGAACGTGGAAATGAAATGACAGACGTTTTAAATGAATTTCCAGAGCTTATAGACCCAAATACTGGTGAATCCTTAATGAAGAAAACCGTTCTTATTGCAAATACATCAAATATGCCAGTTGCAGCAAGAGAAGCATCTATATACACAGGAATTACCATTGCAGAATATTTTAGAGATATGGGATATGCTGTATCTATAATGGCAGATTCAACTTCAAGATGGGCAGAGGCACTTCGTGAAATGTCAGGTAGACTTGAAGAAATGCCAGGGGATGAAGGATATCCAGCATATTTAGGTTCAAGACTTGCAGATTATTATGAAAGAGCAGGTAAGGTTGTATGCCTTGGAAATGACAATAGAGAAGGGGCTATAACTGCAATTGGAGCTGTTTCACCTCCAGGGGGAGATATATCAGAGCCAGTTTCACAATCTACTTTAAGAATAGTTAAAGTGTTTTGGGGACTTGATGCAGATTTAGCTTATCAAAGACACTTCCCAGCTATAAATTGGCTAAATTCCTATTCTTTATATGAAGATAGTGTAGATAGCTGGATGGATGAAAATATTGCAAAAGATTGGTCAAAACTAAGACTTGAGGCAATGACTATACTTCAAGAGGAAGCTTCTCTTCAAGAAATAGTAAGACTTGTAGGTATAGATGCCTTATCTGAAAAGGATAGATTAAAACTAGAGGTTGCAAAATCAATTAGAGAGGATTACCTTCAACAAAATGGTTTCCACGAAATTGATACATATACTTCTTTAAGCAAACAATATAAAATGTTAAAGCTTATATTAGAGTTTAATTATGAGGCAAAGGAAGCACTTGATAAGGGTGTATATTTAGATAAAATTCTTGGACTTTTAGAAATAAGAGATAGAATTGCAAGAAGTAAATATATTAGTGAAAAAGAATTAGATAAAATAGATGTAATTAGTACTGATTTAAAATCAGAAATGGAAAATCTTATAAAGGAAGGAGGAATAATTAATGCTTAAGGAATATAAAACTGTTACAGAGGTTGTTGGACCTTTAATGATGGTAGATGGCGTTGAAGGTGTAAAATATGATGAGCTTGTTGAAATAGAACTTCAAACTGGAGAAAAAAGAAGGGGAAAGGTTCTTGAAATAAATGGTTCAAAGGCTATGGTTCAAATATTTGAAGGTTCAAGTGGAATAAATCTTAAAAATACTAAAGCAAGATTTTTAGGGAAACCCCTTGAAATTGGTGTATCCTTAGATATGCTAGGTAGAGTATTTGATGGAATGGGAAGACCTATAGATAATGGACCTAAAATAATTCCAGAAGAAAGACGTGACATTAATGGTGAAGCAATAAATCCTATGGCAAGAGATTATCCTTCAGAGTTTATACAAACAGGGATATCTGCAATTGATGGACTTAACACCCTAGTTAGAGGACAAAAGCTTCCAGTGTTTTCAGCATCAGGACTTCCTCATGCACAATTAGCAGCTCAAATTGCAAGGCAGGCAAAGGTATTAAATAGTGAGTCAAAATTTGCTATAGTTTTTGCAGCAATTGGTATAACCTTTGAAGAGGCACAATTCTTCGTAGATGAATTTAAAAGTACAGGAGCTATAGATAGATCTGTGTTATTTATGAATTTAGCCTCAGATCCAGCTATTGAAAGAATAGCAACTCCAAGAATGGCACTTACAACAGCAGAATATTTAGCCTATGAAAAGGGAATGCAAGTACTTGTTATTTTAACAGATATAACAAACTATGCAGAGGCACTAAGAGAAATATCAGCAGCTAGAAAGGAAGTTCCAGGTAGACGTGGATATCCAGGATATTTATATACTGACCTTTCAACTCTTTATGAAAGAGCAGGTAGACTTAAAGGAAAGGATGGTTCAATTACCCAAATTCCAATACTAACTATGCCAGAAGAAGATAAAACTCACCCAATTCCAGATTTAACTGGATATATTACAGAGGGACAAATAATTCTTTCAAGAGAATTGTTTAAAAAGGGTATAAACCCTCCAATAGATGTATTACCTTCACTTTCAAGACTTAAAGATAAGGGTATTGGAAAAGGAAAGACAAGAGAAGATCATGCAGATACTATGAATCAATTATTTTCAGCATATGCTCAAGGTAAAAAAGCTAAGGAATTATCAGCAATTTTAGGAGAATCAGCCCTATCTGATACTGATAAAAAGCTTGCAAAATTTGCAGAAGCCTTTGAAATTGAATATGTTTCCCAAGGATTTAATACAAATAGAGATATAGAAGAAACATTAGATCTTGGATGGAAACTATTAAAGATGCTTCCAAAAACAGAGCTTAAGAGAATTAGGGATGAATATCTTGAGAAATACATGCCAAGAGAGGATGATTAGGTTATGGCAAAACTTAATGTCAATCCTACCAGAATGGAGCTAACTAAGCTTAAAAAAAGGCTACAAACTTCAACTAGAAGTCATAAGCTTTTAAAGGATAAGCAAGATGAATTAATGAGGCAATTTATTAATCTTGTAAAGTATAACAATAAAATTAGAAAAGAAGTTGAAATAAATCTAGAGGGTTCACTTAAAGACTTTGTAATGGCAAGGGCATGTATGAGTTCTGAATTTTTAGAAGAGGCTATATCCTATCCTAAAGAAAAAATAACTGTGGATATAGGTGAGAAAAACATAATGAGTGTTAATGTACCTGTTATGAATTTTAAAAGAGAACTTGAGGATGATGAGGGAAGTATATATCCTTATGGATTTTTTAGCACATCCTCAGAGCTTGATGAATCTATTTTAAAGCTGTATACAATACTGCCAAAGTTACTTGAACTTGCGGAGGTGGAAAAGTCCTGTCAGCTAATGGCAGATGAAATTGAAAAAACTCGTAGAAGAGTAAATGCTTTAGAGTATATGACAATTCCACAACTTGAAGAAACAATTAAGTACATACGTATGAAACTTGATGAAAATGAACGTTCTGCAACTACAAGACTTATGAAAGTTAAAAGTATGATAGAAAATAGAGAAGCAACTTCTTAATATAAGAATGGTGACTTTGTTTATGATAAACAAAGTCACCATTCTTTTATTTCTAATTAAAATATGTTATAATCAAAAACGTATTTAAGAAATAAAGATTGGAGGAATATACATGTCAGGACACTCAAAGTGGCATAACATTCAAGCAAAAAAAGGAAAAGCAGATGCAAAAAGAGGGAAGGTATTCACTAAAATAGGAAAAGAATTAGCTATGGCTATAAAAAATGGTGGGCCTAATCCCGATATTAATGCAAGGCTTAGAGATGTAATTGATAAAGCTAAGGCTGCAAATATGCCAAATGATAATATTACAAGGGCTATAAAGAAAGCAGAGGGAGACCTTGATTCAGTTAATTATGAAACAATAATATATGAAGGTTATGGACCTAGTGGAGTGGCTGTAATTGTTGAAACTCTAACAGATAATAAAAATAGATCAGCTGGAAATGTAAGAAGTGCATTTACAAAGGGTGGAGGAAACATGGGTAACTCAGGCTGTGTTTCATTTATGTTCCAAGAAAAAGGTGAAATTGTTATTGAAAGAGGAACCTTAGATGAAGATGAAATAATGATGATGGCACTAGATTCAGGAGCAGAAGACTTTGCATCAGAAGAAGAAGTATTCATAATTACAACAACACCAGAAGATTTTTTAGCTGTTAAAGAAGCATTAGAGGGTAATGAGCTTGAACTTTTAGAAGCAGAAATTAAAAAGATACCAGATACCTATACTACTCTTAATGAAGATGATGCTAAGAAATTTCAAAAAATGATAGACTTATTAGATGTAGATGATGATGTAACAGATTATTATCACAACGCAGAATTTTAAAATAGTTAAAGGCATATTCTTATGAATATGCCTTTAACTATTTCACCAATACTTTTCTAAAAGGTTATCTACCTTTGGCATGAAATATTGAATTATTGGACCTTGGCATAAGGCTGATATTATAGTTCCAATGCCAATTGTAACACCAATGCTTCCACTGCCATAAAGCATAAAGCCTAAAATTAAACAAGATATGTCAAAGGTCATTCTAACCCACTTATATTGCGTTTTAAACTTATCAGTTAATACTAATAATAATAGGTCATTTGGTGCCATTCCAAGTTTTGTGGCATTTTGAATGGAAAATCCAATTGCTATTATAATACAACTAACAAATAATAAAGGAATCTTTATTATAATACTAAAATTTGATAAACTTAAAGGAAATAATAAAAAAGTCATTAAATTAATAAATGGTCCAGCTATTAATAAGGCTATAAAAGTACCAATTTTAATTGATTTATATGACAAAATAATTATAATTAAGAAAAATATAACACTAATAATTTGATTAGCTGTACCTGTTGAAATTCCAATGATTTTTGAGATACTAATTGTAAAAGCAGTAAAAGGATCAGAACCAATGCTAGTTTGGATAAAAATTGATACACCTATTTGTATTATCCAAACACCCATAATAAATAAAAGTATTTTTTTAAAATTGCCCATTATCCACCTCTCATAAATAATATAATGTAGTTGTAGAAATATAATCAACAAAAGTATATTTGATTTAAGCAAAATTTGCAATGGAAGCATATAATATAATTGGGGGTGATTTTTTATGAAACCTAAAATAGCTATAGTGTCATTATATGATGAAAAAAATAATTTAATTAAAATTAAGCAAACCTATATAAATGCAATAATTGATTTAGGTGGAATACCATATATCATTCCATATACTAATGATAATGAAGTTTTAAAAGAATTTCTAAAGGATATGGATGGATATTTATTTACAGGTGGAGAAGATATTAATCCATTAATGTATGGAGAAGAAATCCAAAGCTATTGTGGTTTTATTTCCAATATACGAGATAATCATGAAGCTTTAATTTATAATATAATAAAGGATATGGATAAACCTATACTTGGAATATGTAGAGGTGCACAATTTTTAAATGTTATGTATGGTGGTACTTTATATCAAGACATTAGTAATCAAGTAAATAGTAAGGTTAATCACAATATGGATAAACC
>CAMNZV010000075.1 GCA_946575275.1 uncultured Clostridium sp.
CTTTCAAACAGATTTACTAACAATATACCAATACATATAGACAATAAAATATAGACTTTTACAAAATCTAAACTTAATATATTAGACTTTATGTTTTGTAAAATATAAAATACTGATACAACTATGATACACAGAAATGATATTAATGCAAAAAATCCATTTGTAGTTAGTATTTGAATATAAATGTTGTGTAATCCACCATTTACAATACCGGGTAAGTAGACTGAAGAACGAATGTTACGAACCTTTTCAACTAAATCATGATTACCAATTCCTATTAAATAATTTTTTTGAAGTAATTTTACTGCTGACATCCATAGATCATTACGACCAGATGTAAAATAAAACATTTTCTCATGGTCTAGAAATAATGAAGAAAATGTAGCAATAAAGGGTAAAAATAATAAGACATATCTTAATACAGTATTTTTAATTAGAATTAGTAATAAAGTTATAATTGTTGCTATAAATATAATTAACGCACCTCTTGAAGTTGATATATGAAGTGCGAAAAGTTGTATGGGTATATTAATAGCAAAAAATAATTTATATAAATTATTTTTATTTAAAATTAATAAGTAAATTGAAACCAATACTGATATTGAGGCAGATATTCCTAATGAATTTTCATTACTAAAAATACCACTTGAATTACCTATTGTGAAATCAAAAAATGTATAAGTACTACCATGAATATATAAACATATAGAGGAAATTGATGTTATTAATGTTATTATATAATAGGCAATGGAAAAATATAATATGTCTTTTTCGATATTATTTATAGTTTTTTCTTCATTTATATAAAAAATAGATAATAGCATAACAAAGTTTACAAACCAACATTTTAAATTATCTAAATAAAAATAAGCTGAGATATTTAATATAAAAGTTACAAAAAGAACTAGAAGTATAAAAGATTCAATAGGCTTAGGTTTTCTTTTCAAAATAAGAAATAGATTTCTTATGGAAATAATACCACCCCACAATATTGCTATTTTAGGTAATAAGTTAAATAATGGAATGTTTTTAAAACAAGTAATAAAAGAAAAACTTGTAAAAAGATAAAAAATACAAAGATAGCTATTATTAAAAAATTTTGAATTTAGTAATTTTAACATATTTTATGTAACACCTCATTTCAGTAATATAAAAAAATTATACTCTAATAATATTAATAATACAAATATTAAGGCGTCAAATTAAGTTAATAATTTACGGGTAGTAAAAATATACTACCCATAAATTACATTTTATCTTGGAATCAAACCAATTTTCTTTTGCATTTTTCTCAATGTTCTATTTGCCACATAGGATGCCTTTTCAGCACCTTCTTTATATATACTTTCTAAATATGTTTTATCTTTTAAAAGCTCTTTTACTTTATTTTGTATAGGAGTTAGTTCCTTGATTATTGAATTAGCTACATCTTCCTTTAACTCAGCATAACCTTTATCTTTATAATTAGAAACTTCGGTATCAGGAGTCGTATTATTAATTGCACATAAAATATTTAATAGATTTTTCACTCCAGGTTGCTCGTCTAAATAGTTTACGACTCCTAGGCTATCAGTTACAGCTCTACTAATTTTCTTTTTTATTACATCAGGAGGATCCATAATAAGAATATATGAATTTGGATTGTCACTTGATTTAGACATTTTTTTTGTAGGTTCTTGTAAATCCATTATCTTAGCACCTTCTTTAGGAATATATCCTTCAGGAATCTTAAATGTAGGGCTATAAGCGTTGTTAAATCTAGTAGCTAAATCTCTAGTTAATTCTAAATGTTGTGTTTGATCAATTCCTACTGGAACTAAATCAGTATTATATAATAATATATCTGCAGCCATTAATGTTGGGTAATTAAATAAGCTAGTGGCAATGGAATTTCCGTATTTTTGAGATTTATCTTTATATTGTGTCATTCTACTTAGTTCACCCATATAGGTGTTACAATTTAATAACCATGCACATTCAGAATGAGCTGGAACATGAGATTGAATAAATAAAATATTGTTTTCTGGTGAAATACCAGCAGCTATATAAATAGATAGTAATTCTAATGTTCTTTTTCTTAATTCCGCAGGATTTTGATGAACTGTTATTGCATGTAAATCAACAACACAGAAATAACAAGTATAATCATTTTGTAGATTCACCCAATTTTTTAATGCACCTAAATAATTACCTAAGGTTAAATTACCAGAAGGTTGAATACCACTAAAAATAATCTTTTTTTCATTTATATTTTGATTTTCAGTCAAGAAAAACACCTCTTCCTAGAATAGAATAATTGCTATGAATATAAGTATATTATAGAATTTACAAATTATACTGTCAAATATTAAAAAGTTTTACTTTAAGTATTAAACATGCATTTTATGATACTATAATATGAGTGTTTAAAGTTATTCAGCAGAGGATTGATCTAAATATTTATATTTATTTGGATCTTCTAATTTCAATTCATCACTAATGTTAAAATCTTTCTTTTTACCAATAAAATCATTTTTGATTAATGGACCATATATTATGTCTGTCTTTATATCTATAATCCAATAATATAAAATCTCATCTTTTGATTGTTCAGCTAATATAAAATCAATATTCCACGCTATTCCAATTACATTTTCGTCTATAACAACTCCTGCACTCTTTCCTTTTGTTATGAAAGTTTCATGTGCATGATATAAGTTATAGTCACCAGATAATTTACAACTAAAATCATTTATTCCTGGCGAAATATATCCACTACAGCTACATAAAGAAAATATTAAAAGTAATATATTGAATAATAATACATGTTTTTTATACATATTTGTCCTCCTTGATAAACGAAATTAGTTATGTTGCATATCATAACATAAAAAAATTATAATATATAGAATTATATAGAATTATATGTTACAATATACAAGTAAAAACAAATTTAGGGGGGAATTCAATGAAAAAAAAATCACTTTCAATCACTATTATTATTATTATTATAGCTAGCATGATTTGTATTAATCTAAACAGTACTAATGTATATGCTACTACAACGGTGAATCAAACGACTGATATGATAAATTCTGAATCGCTTGATAGTATCAAATTATATTTTCAAGAAAAGATAACAAAATTAAATTCACAAAAAAAACAGGTAACTAATGTCGAAGAAATAAAAAGTATTAATGAAGAAATAAATGGGTATACTAATATTTTAGATAACATAAAAAATAAAAATATAACTGATGGAGATGTTAATAAAGCAAAAATACTTTTAAATAATGATCCAGGAACAGTTGCGGTATCGAATGATTATCCAGTATTAGCTTATTCAAGTATTGATTATAGTAGAAGAATATACCAAACCACATACGCAGCAGTAGTTTTAGCTATAAAAATAGGTGGACAAATGGGTTATGAGCTTTCAGCAAAACTTCTTAGCCAATCTATGAATGCTTCAGAAGGTAGCACTTATAATATTTGGAATAATGATCCACTTGTAACAAGTAGGGTTAAAGCTAGTAGTTATTATAAAAGTAGGATTACTGAACTTAAAAATAAGTATAAAAGTAGTGGACAAGCAAATAATTTCAAGTACTCATTTTCTATATCATTTAATGGAGGACAGTCAATTGTAGAAAAAGACATGTATTATTCAATACATGGTACAAGCCCTTCGTCCATTTCGGTAAATAATGGATATTCGGATATGGTTTTAAATGATGTATATGATTTTCCTGAACTTTCTATGCCAAATGGTGTAGGTGATCTTTTTTCAACTTCGATGAATAATTTAGGGAGAAGTGCAGTTTTACTTGGTATTTGTAAAGTTTATAATGTAAAAATACATACAGTTGAACCTTTTTATGATAGTATACCTAAAACTACAACTACAACAACCAGTAATGCTTCTTCATATCAATCATACTATGCATTAAACTTTCAAAAATGGTATAATAATACAACACAAACCTCATCACCAATGGCGGAAGATGGAATTTATGGACCGGAAACAGCAAAATATTATGCAGTTTTAGGAACTCTACTAAACGGAACGTATAATTCCAATCCTTCTTCATATCAATCTTACTATGTATTAAACTTTCAAAAATGGTATAATAAGACAACGCAAACCTCATCACCAATGGCGGAAGATGGAATTTATGGACCGGAAACAGCAAGATATTATGCAGTTTTAGGAAGATTACTGAATGGAACATACTAAATTAATTAGAGAAAGTAATAAATTAAAATGTAGATAATTATATAAATAGAGAATAAATATAGCTGATTTATTTTTATACAATAAAATGTACCCTTTGTCAAGGACAGTTTAAAAAAAGACTATGCAATAGCTTCAAGAAGATGATTTCTGTATCGAACAGGAGTCATCTTTTTTAAGTTCCACTGAGATCTGTAGTTATTATGATAATCCATATAATCATCTATTTCAGTAACTAATTCTTCAAATGTTTCGCATTCCTTAATGTCTGCTTCATCTTTTAAATGACCGAAAAACGATTCCTGCGGGCGTTATCCCAGCAGTTACCACGTCTTGACATAGATTGTCCTATATTGTTCTGTTTCACCTTATTTTGAAATATAGGGCTTGTATAATGCACCCATTGATCTGAATGAATAAATACATCCTTATAATATCATTTGCATCAGATAGTATTTTTTGTCTAATCCTAAATTGAATATCCCATTTAAAGCAGTGCATACCTGACTTTCAGTATAAGTTGAAGTATAAAAAGCATCTTGTGTATTCATAACATTCATATTTCTAAGAGTATTAAGAATATCATCTGTTGAAAAATGAGTTCCATATTTATCCAACTTATTTTCTAACAATCTATATACAAGTAATGCAGTATAACAAACCATAAAATGTGAAATAATCCTCTTACGGTTTCTGTGGTAAACAGGTCTAGCATTGAAATTAGTTTTTAAAATTCTAAAACAATCTTCAATTTTATAACGATTTGAATTTATTTCAAGTATTGATTTCACATCATCTTCTAAATTAGTAGCAACAGCATAATAACCATCGTACATTTCTTCTTTATCGATTATTGCTTGATCAATTTCATAGTAGTCAGAAGCCTTAGATCCATCATTACCTTTTGATATTCTTTTTATAAAACGTGTTACATCATGAGGACCTTTTTTAATATCTTCAACGTTATTATTTTTAACAATATTCCTTGCACGTTCAATTTGAGCATTTCTAATATGTCTTTGATATTCCAGTATCTTTCTTGAAAAAGTTATTATTATTCTCTGTTTTAATATTGCTTTAGATTTTACCATTCTTGACTTACCATTTTTATATATTTTTTCTTCTGTAAGACCTACATCAATAGCAGTATCAGCATCAATTACCTTATAAACTTTATCGTTATAAAGAGGTAGGTTTTCGTTATTGAATTTATTAAATTCTTTCATATGCCTTATAGTAATTGGAGAATCATCAGAAATCCGACGATATCCATAGTCGTTAAAAACGGCTTCTTTTAAGGGATTTGATAATTTCTTTACGGACTGAGTTACTATAAAGGCTCTGCCTCCCATAGCATTGTATTTTCGTATGTTAAAAGATCCAAGACCAGCATCAGCACAATAAATAAATTTTTTATTATTAAACATTTTTGATATTTTCTGTTCTAATGGAACTGCACATTTTTGTTCGTTATCTGAACCAGAATTAATACACATCGATATAGGAATCCCACTTCCATCCATAAATAACCCCATTTGAACAATGGGATTTGGGCGATGCTCTTTAGAAGGTCCGTACCTGCGAAGCCCTTTTAAAAATTCTCCAGTAACTTCATCTAGATATTCATCATCCTCATCTTCTGATTCAAAATAATAATTTGTACAATCAAAATAACATACTGAAGTATTTCTTTTTATAACATTATTACTATTGATGAAAAGATGTTCAAGATATTCATCATAATTCTCTTCTAGTAAATTCATAAATCTCAATATATGTTGATACTGAAATGAAGGTTTTTCATAATAAGAATCAAGGTTGCTAAAGGTTCCAAGTTTTGATTTAGGTTCCAAAATCCTATCAAAAGCAAGAAAGCGATTAATTGTATTGCAATCAAAAGATATCTTAGATTGTTTTTGTATATTATGAAAAAAATCTGATAAATTTAGTTGCTGATATATATTTTGAAGAATAAAATAACCAACATTAAGTAGGGAAGCTTTAGAGTAAATATTATTAGTAAATGTTAGCTTCTCACTAAAATCAACCTTCAAACTCATATCAATTTTACCAGCCTTATATTCTTTATTAAATTTTTCAACTTGCTCTTTTGCATATGAAAGAGGATCGGTTGTTATGGCTAATAATTCAGAATGTTTTCCAATTCTCTTAACATTTTTTGTTGTTGTCTTTTTTCCATTTCTGATACCCATTTGAATAAAGTAAGTAGGATCTTTTGATTTTTTATCATAATTTAACTTCATAGTACATCTCCATTACCATTATATCATACTATACAACATAATACAACATAAATTTTAAAAAATTTGACACTAAAAAAATCAGCAAAGCCTTATGATTAAAGGGCTTACTGATTTGTAAAACCAAAATATATTAAATTAAGTGTCGAAAACCCGGATAAATTTAAAGTATATGACACAAATTAATTAAATTTTTTTTTTCGTAGTTGCAACGCAACTAGTTCGGCGTTTTTTTAAAAAACTGATGAAATTATATTTTCTTAATTTTCAGAAAACTTTTAAAGAAATTAAGAGAGTTTAGACAACATAAATAAATTTATTCTTTAATACTGATTAAAGATAAGTAAAGTAGACAATTAAATATGGGAATAGTATAATTAGACTTATTAATTATGTGCTTAATATATATCTATAAGGAGAATAAAAATGAAGATAAGTGATATTAAAAATTATATTAATGAAATAGAGGTTTATAGTGAAGGAGAATTTGATACATTAGGATTAAATATTACCAAAAACAACTTAAGAACATTGACCTTTTTAGATAATGAAAAATATATTAATTCAATGAGTGAAGATATTAATTGTGTTATAACTACAAAGGATATAGCGCCTAAAATAAGTGATAAGCTAGGGGTTATAATTTCAGATAGTCCTAGAAATTTATTTTTCACCTTACATAACAAACTAGTTAATAATAAAGAGTATATTAGGCAAGAATATGAAACAATAGTTGGTGATAAATGTAATATTAGCAATTTAGCATCTATTTCTAAAAAAAATGTTACTATAGGTAACAACGTAATAATAGAAGAATTTGTAGTAATTAGAGAAAATACTATAATAGGTGACAATTGTATTATAAGAAGCGGAGCTAAAATAGGTGGGGATGGATTTGAGGTTAAAAGAAGCGGAAATTCTACCTTTAGTGTAATACATTTAGGTGGAGTTGAAATTGGGGATAATGTTGAGATTCAATATAACACCTGTATAGATAAAGCTGTATATCCTTGGGATAATACTGTTATATCAGACTATTGCAAAATAGATAACCTAGTACATTTAGGTCATGCTTGTAAAATTGGCAAGGCAACAGAAATTGCGGCCAATGCTGTTATTGGTGGTAGAACTGTAATTGGTGAAAAATGTTGGATCG
>CAMNZV010000076.1 GCA_946575275.1 uncultured Clostridium sp.
AGAGGAAATACATAAGGATATTGTTTTTTGCGATAATGATGTAGCAGAACATAATTGCATTATAAAGGAGAATGAAATTCATATAATTGATTTTGATTATATGTCAATAGATATAAAGGCAACAGATATTGCAGATTTTTTACTAAAAGGAATAAAAAACAATGCATATGATTTAAACAAAGGTAAGGATGCTTTAATAGAGTATAAAAGAAATAACACTATAAGTAATTTTGAATATGAATATATTTATGCTTTAATAAAATTTCCTAGGGATTTTTATAGTTTAGTAAAGAGCTACTATAAGAAACAAAAAAACTGGAATTATGATATATTTCTAAATAGGTTAAATAATAAAATAATAAATGATGAATTTAGGAAGGAATTCTTAGAGGATTATAAAAAGTAGTAAGAAAAGAGACTATTTTGTCATAGTAAAATAGTCTCTTTAAACTTATTTATGCTTTTTATAATTATTTTTTCTAGAGGTACGTGGTTTGTTAAAGGGTATTAAACAATCTATGCCATTTCCAATTAAATCTTCACGATGTGCTTTAATTAGAGCTTTTTTTACAGTGTCATAATTTTTAGGTACTGAAAATTGAATGAGAGCACGTTGCATATTCTTTTCTTCTTGGGTTTTTGGTGTATACACCTTCTCTAAAGTAATTGGATTATATCCTATATGGTAAATTGTTGTTGACAGACTTCCAGGTGTTGGATAGAAGTCTTGTATTTGTTCAGGAGTATAGCCCATTTTTTTTACATATTGTGCAAGCTCTATTGCTGCATTTAAGTCAGATCCTGGATGAGATGACATAAGATAAGGTACTAAAAATTGTTTTTTACCTATTTTCTTATTAATGTCAAAATACTTATTTGTGAACTTGTCATAGACTTCTCTTGTTGGTTTACCCATTTGGGCTAAAACCTTTGGAGAAACATGCTCAGGGGCAACCTTTAATTGGCCACTTATATGATGTTCACAAAGCTCCTTGAAAAAGCTTTCGTCTTTATCATAAATTAAATAATCATATCTTATTCCAGAACGAATAAATACCTTTTTTACACCTTTTATATTTCTAACACGTTTTAATACAGACAAATATTCCTTATGATCAATAATTAGATTTTTACAAGGCTTTGGAAACATACATTGTTTATCCTTGCAGGTTCCATGATCTATTTGTTTTTTGCAGGCTCTATGTCTAAAATTAGCTGTAGGACCACCAATATCATGGATGTACCCCTTAAAATCAGGCAATGTAGTTAATAGCTTTGCCTCTTCAAAAATAGAATCACTATCTCTTGTTTGGATAGTTCTTCCTTGATGGAAGGTAAGGGCACAAAATGAACAAGAACCATAGCAGCCTCTATGACTAGTTATAGAAAATTTAACTTCTGTAATTGCAGGTATTCCACCTTCTGCTTCATAAATAGGGTGATATGTACGTTTAAATGGTAAATTATATGTAAAGTTCATTTCCTCATTAGAAAGAGGTGATTGTGGTGGATTTTGAACTAAATATCTATCATTATGTTTTTGATAGATACCTTTGCCAATTATAGAATCCTGTTCATAATATTCTATTTTATAGGCATCACCATAAGCCTTTTTATCTGTAGAAACCTCTTCAAAGGAAGGTGCTTCAATATAGTTTGAAAGATTTGAAACATCTTTAGAAACATAACAGGTACCTTGAATATTGGTCATATTTTCAATTTTTAACCCATATTTGAATAATTCAGCTATTTGAATAATAGTTTTTTCACCCATGCCATACATTAATAAATCAGCCTTAGAATCAAGTAGTATACTTCGTCTAACTTTATCATCCCAATAATCATAATGAGCAAAACGGCGTAAGCTAGCTTCTATTCCACCAATTAAAATAGGAACATTTTTAAAAGCCTCACGTATCCTATTACAGTAAACAATAACTGCTCTGTCAGGCCTATAGCCAGATTTTCCACCTGGGGAATAAAGATCATCATGTCTTCTCTTTTTACTAGAGGTATAATGATTAACCATAGAGTCAATATTTCCAGAGTTAACTAGAAATGCATATTTAGGTTCGCCTAATTTCATAAAGTCATCTTTACTTTTATAATTAGGTTGGGGAATTATACCCACAGTAAAGCCTTGTGATTCAAGTGTTCTTCCAATAATTGCAGTGCCAAAGGAAGGGTGATCTACATAGGCATCACCAGTTACAATAATAAAATCTAGTTGATTAATGTTTCTTTTATTTAAGTCGCTTTTACTAATTGGCAAAAAATCCTTTGCAAGTTTCATTTTAAATTACTCCAATTCAATATAATATCTTGTAATAATATTATCATAGTAAAAAATACAATACAATTAACAAAAAAAATGTTTAATAATTATTATGCTTATAATATAATGAAATTAATAAGGTATAAAACTCAAATATGAAAGGGAGTGTATGTAATGGATGAAGGACCTCATAAAGCAGATAAACCAAAACTGAATAATCTTCTTTGGGGTAATTTACTATTACTTATATTTTATTAAATTTCTCCATAGAAGAACTAAGGGAGGAAACGTATTTGAAAAGACTATTAGCATTCCTATATACAGATATTTTGGGGAAAAAGATATATGATGAATTTGGAGATATAATTGGAGTATTAAAGGATATTTACGTAACCACAGATGAAGGATATCCTAGAGCAATTGGATATCAGGTTAAAAGAAATGGTATTATATCTCATTATGAATTTAGGATGATAAATGTATTTAATGAAAATGGTAGAGTTGTAATAAGAACTAAAGGAAGCAGGGAGATTATTCCTAGAACTTATAGCTATTTGATATCTCATAACTTATTGGATAAAAAAATAGAAGATATTAATGGTAAACAAGTAGTTAGGGTTAATGATCTTAGAATTACAGAAATTGCAGGAGAATATAGAGTAGTAGCCGTTGAAGTAGGTTCATTATCAAGGTTTAGAAGAATTGGCATTCCCTCCTTTGGGAAAGTACTATATGGGATACTTGGTATGAAGTGCGAAGATAAGGTTTTAATGTGGGATGACGTTGAATCCTTTGAACTATTAAATAGCAATATAAAGGTATCAAATTCCTATAACAGATTAAAAACATTGCATCCTGCAGATATTGCAGATATATTAGAGGATTTAGATGTAGAATCCAGAAAAAAGCTATTTGAATCATTAGATGAAGACTTAGCAGCAGATACCTTTGAGGAAATAGAAGAGGAATATAGAGGTAGTATTATTAAGGATCTTTCTGAAACAAAAACAGCAGAGCTTTTAGAAAATATGGATAATGATGAAATTGCTGATTTGCTTGATGAACTAGAGGGCGAGGAAAGAGAAAAGGTTTTAATTAATCTTGAAAAAGACGATGCAGAAGAGGTAGAGGAACTATTAAAATATGAAGATGAAACAGTAGGAAGTATTATGAGTAAAGATTTTATTTCCTTAGGACTTAATATTACTGTTTCTGAAACCTGTGAAGTTTTAAAGGAGTTAGATCCTGACGAAGATGTAATGTATTATATTTATACTACAGATGAAGAAGATAGGGTAAAAGGTATAGTAATATTAAAGGATTTATTATTATGTAATGGTGACACCTTGCTTAAGGATATAATGGAAGAAAATATTTCAACTGTAAAGCATACAGAGCCAATATCAGCAGCCATTGAGCTTGCAGCAAAATATGACTTATTATTAACTGCTGTTGTTGATGATAACAATAGACTTGTTGGCATAGTTCAAATTCATGATATTATTGACGAATATTTATTTCCACTTTGGAAAAAGAAAAAACGTGTTTAAATGAATAAAAATTATATATTATAGAAAAATGAAGCATGAAATAGTCCTTTTATATGAATCAAAATCATTCAAGATTTAGAGAAAAAAATGTTGACAAAACTAATATAAGGAATATAATAAAAGTATAAATGAATATCTTAGTGATTTACTATGAATTAAAAACTATGAAGAAGGAAAGTAACATAATTAAGGATTTCAGAGAGAAAATGGTGGTGCAAATTTTCATCTAAAATTTTGTGAAGTGCCCTTTGGAGTTAACACTTGAAATATAAGTATGGTGTTTCGGAATCATCCGTTATAATGATAAGACATAAATGTGTCTGATTTAAGCTGGGATTTTACAAGAATCCAAGTAGAGTGGAACCGCGAATATACTTCGTCTCTATAATTTTATAGAGATGGAGTTTTTTTATACAAAAAAATATTAAATTGATTAATAAAAGTGGAGGAATATATTATGATATACAACAATATTGTAGAATTAGTTGGTAATACACCAATATTAAAATTATCTAAAATTAATTCAGATGAAACAGCAGAGGTATTTGTTAAATTAGAAAAATACAACCCAGGAGGAAGTGTAAAAGACAGGGCTGCACTTGGAATGATTGAAAAGGCAGAAAGGGAAGGAAAACTAAGACAAGGTGTTACAATAGTTGAGCCAACAAGTGGAAACACAGGTATTGCTTTAGCCATGATAGGTAGGCTAAAGGGATATAAGGTTATAATAATTATGCCAGAAACAATGAGTAAAGAAAGAAGAGATTTAATAAAAGCTTATGGAGCAGAGCTTGTTTTAACAGATGGAAGCAAAGGGATGAAGGGTGCTATTGATAAAGCATTAGAATACGAAAAGAAGGGTGGATATTTTATACCACAACAATTTGAAAATACAGCCAATCCTCATAAGCATTTTAAAACAACAGCAGAAGAAATATATAAAGACATAGCTGATTTAGATTATTTTATTGCAGGAGTTGGAACTGGTGGAACTTTAATTGGGGTAGGAAAATATCTAAAGGAAAAAAATCCTAATATAAAAATTATTGCAGTTGAGCCAGAATCATCACCAGTATTAAGTGGAGGTGTGCCAGGTGCCCATAAAATACAAGGAATAGGGGCAGGCTTTATACCAGAAATATATGATTCATCAATAGTTGATGAAGTTATTAAAGTAACTGATAAAGAAGCAATTGAAACAGCTAAACATTTTGCAGCATATGAAAATGTACTTGTTGGAATATCCTCTGGAGCAGCAATATATGCAGCATTACAAGTTGCAGAAAAAGTAGGAATAGGCAAGAAGGTATTAGCAATTGCACCAGATGGAGGAGAAAAGTATATTTCAATGGGAATATATGATTAAAGGAGTTGGGAATTATGTTTAATAATTTAAAACATGATTTAAATAAGGTATTAGAAAATGACCCAGCAGCAAGATCAAAATTAGAAGTATTTATATTATATCCATGTATCCATGCAATGATATCACACAGAATAGCAAATTTTTTCTATAGACATAAAAGTTTTTTCATTGCAAGGGTTATATCGCAAATATCAAGATTTTTTACAGGAATTGAAATTCATCCAGGGGCGACTATAGGAAAAGGATTATTTATTGATCATGGAATGGGAGTTGTAATTGGAGAAACAGCAGAAATAGGAAATGATGTTGTACTGTATCATGGAGTAACATTAGGTGGTACAGGAAAAGATAAGGGAAAAAGACATCCAACAGTAGCAGATAATGTAGTAATTGGAAGTGGAGCAAAGGTCCTTGGTCCTATTAATATTGGGAAAAATGCAAAAATTGGAGCCAATGCAGTAGTATTAAGAGATGTTCCAGAAGGGGCAACAGCTGTAGGATCTCCTGCTAGAAATATTATAGCAACAAATGCTTCAATAATTGAAATTAGTAATTTTAAGGGCATAAAGAAAAAAATATTTAATGATATGGTAATATAATATATTTTGGGCTTATGGATATTTCATAGGTCCTTTTTGTTTGCCATATATGAAAAACAGTAATATAATAAAATATGTAAAATTTATAAGGACGGTGTTTAGATAATGTTATCTCCAATAATAGTGAAAATTGCTACAAAGATACCAGATAAGGTGTTAATAAAATTAACCAATAAGCTTGCTAGTCATTATATAAAAAAATATGCAACAATAAATATGGAAGGCTATGAAAATGTAGATGGAAATGGAAAGCCTATAATATTTATTTGCAATCATTTAAGTAATGCCGATGGATTAATATTAAGTAGAGTATTGAAAGAAAGATTTGATCCATATTTTGTAGCTGGAGTGAAACTATCAGATGACCCTATAACTAGCATTGGAAGTAGGCTTGTAAAAACAATCCCAATAAAACCAAATAGTGCAGATAAAGATGCTATTACAAAGATGGTTAAGTATACTAAGGAAGGAAACAACCTATTTATATTTCCAGAAGGGACAAGGAGTAGAACAAGAAGTATGATAGAAGCCAAAAAGGGAATACTATTAATAGCAAGACTTACTAAAGCTACAATTATTCCAATTGGAATTTCTGGTACAGATATTTTACTACCAATTAGCGAAGAAGGCAATATGGGTGGTGAAACTTGGAACAGTGCAGATGTTTCAATTAAATTTGGGAAGGCAGATGAAAATCCAAATAGGGATAAAGGAGAAGACAAACAAGAATACGATGATAAATGTATGAATATTATTATGGGATCTATTGCAAGTTTATTACCAGAATCCTATAGGGGAGTTTATAAATAAATGAAAAAAAGAACAAAAGAAATACTTCAAATACTTAAAGAAACATATCCAGATGCAAAGTGTGAACTAGAACATAATTCACCTTTTCAGCTATTAGTTGCAACAATTTTATCAGCACAAACAACTGATAAAAAAGTAAATGAAGTGACAAAAACATTATTTAAGGATTTTCCAGATTTAAATTCCTTTTTAAAAATAAATAATGTACAACTAGAATTAAGAATTAAAGAAATTGGATTATACAGAAATAAATCTAAAAATATAATTTTAATGTGCAATCAATTAGATCAAAAATTTAATGGAGAGGTTCCAGATAATATGGATGATTTAATGTCTCTTGCAGGGGTTGGAAGAAAAACAGCAAATGTTGTTTTGTCAAATGCCTTTAATGTTCCCTCTATAGCAGTTGACACTCATGTTTTTAGGGTTTCAAATAGGTTAGGTCTTTCTTCATCAAATAATGTTCTTCAGGTAGAGAAGCAATTACAAAAGGAATTACCAAAGAAAGAATGGTCAAGCACTCATCATTTACTTATTTTTCATGGAAGACGATGTTGTGTTGCTAGAAAACCTAGATGCAATGAGTGTCCATTAGAAGTAATATGTAATTATAAAGATAAACCACCTTGTATAAAATAATAATATAAGGTGGTTCTTAATTTTAATATTTTTGTATCATATAATATAATTATAAAATTAATTAATGTGGAGGAATAAAAATAATGAAAATTGGAGTAATAATGGGGGGGATTTCCTCAGAAAGAGAAATATCACTTCAAAGTGGAAATGAAATAGTAAATAATTTAGATAAAAATAAATATGAGGTTTTTCCTATATCAATAGATAAAAAAGATGATATAATCACAAAGATTACCAATATAGATTTTGCATTACTTGCACTTCATGGTCAATTTGGAGAGGATGGAACAGTACAATCAGTTCTTCAAACAATGGGTATACCATATTCAGGATGTGGACCATTAAGCAGTGCAGCTTGTATGGATAAGGATAT
>CAMNZV010000077.1 GCA_946575275.1 uncultured Clostridium sp.
AAGTATTTAAAGGAGCTTGACTTAATCCATGATAATCAATATGTACTAAGTTATAATGGATGTCTAGTACAAGAAACAAAAAGTGAAAAAATTATACATGAAATGGGGTTAAAAGGTAAAGACCTACATGATATATATAAATTGAGCTTAGAACTTGGAGTTAATATTCATGCATTTTCACCAGAAAGAGGATTAATCACACCTAAAATTAGTAAGTATACAGAAGTAGAAGCAGAACTTAATGGTATAGATATTAATGTTTGTGATTTTAATAAAATTAAGGAAGACGAAAGTATTATAAAAATTATGTTTATAGATGAAGCAGAAATTCTAGATAGGGTTTTAAAAGAAATACCTAAAGAACTTTTTGACAGATACAACATAGTTAAAAGTACACCTTATTTCTTAGAATTTATAAATAAAAATGGGAATAAGGGTGTTGGTCTTCATGCACTAGCTAAACATATGAATATTACAAATAAAGAGATTATTGCATGTGGAGATGCAGCAAATGACTTGGAAATGCTTGAATATGCTGGTCTTGGAGTTGCTATGGGAAATGCAATTGAAGAAATAAAAGAGGCATCAAGCTTTGTAACTTCCTCAAATAATGAGGATGGAATAGCTAAGGTTATTAATAAGTTTATTATATAAATTTACAAGACTTTACCACTTTTATAGGTGATAGGGTCTTTTTTGTTTGTCTATACTAGACATTGATGGTATAATTAACATAATGTTAATAATTTCAAAGAATATAGATTGCGAGGGAAGTCTAATATGAAGATTATGCACGTAGTAGAAGGATTTGGTGGAGGAGTATATTCATTTCTAGTTGATTTATGTAATTCCTTATGCAAATCAAATGAAGTGATAATTGTTTATAGTGAAAGAGAAGAAACACCTAAGACTTTCAGGGAGGATTTTAATAAAAAAATAAGATTAATCAACTTAGAAATGTGTAGATCTATAAATCCCAAAATAGATATAAAGTCATTTGTTAACCTATACTCATTAATTAAAGATGAGAATCCTGATATTATACATTTACATTCATCTAAAGCTGGGGCAATAGGGCGATTGTCAAGTAAGCTACTTGGATATAACAATACAAATGTTTTTTATAACCCACATGGTTATGCATTTTTACAGGAGAATAGTTCTAAGGTTAAAAGAAAATTTTATTATATTGTAGAAAAAATACTTGCTAAAATAAATGGCACAATAATAGCTGTATCTAAGGGTGAATATGAAGAAAGCTTAAAACTTTCAAATAAATCTATTAGAATAGATAATGCAATAGATAATGAAGAATTAGATAAAATAATCACAAAAAGTACATATAAGGACAAGCCTATTATTGGAACGATAGGAAGGATATCCTATCAAAAAAATCCTAAAGTGTTTAATGAAATTGCAAGTAAATTCAAGGATTACTCTTTTATTTGGATTGGTGATGGAGATTTAAGAAATGAGTTAACTTCAAATAATATTAAGGTTACGGGCTGGATGGATAGATATGAAGCTATAAAAATAATGAATGATTTAGATATATATTTACAAACATCACTTTGGGAGGGGCTACCTATTGCATTATTAGAAGCAATGTATATGGGAAAACCTGCTATTGTAAATAATGTAATAGGCAATAAAGATGTGATTTTAAACAATGAAAATGGATATATTTCTAATTCAATTATGGATTATGAAAAATATATAAATACACTTATAGGGAATAAAGATGAATATAATAGAATTTCTAGGAATGCTCAAAATTATATTATTAATAACCATTTAGTTAAAGATATGATAAACAAATACGTAGAGGTATATAAAAAAGCTCAAGGAGAAAAAGATGTATAAAGCTGGTATAGTAATTTTAAATTATAATGATGCAGACACTGTATTTAATCTAATGGATGTGATTTCTGATTATAAGTCTATTTCACATATAGTAATTGTGGACAATTGCTCTAAGGATGATTCTTATATACGGTTAAAAAAACTTGAAAGTGATAGATGCACTGTAATTGAATCTGATAAAAATGGTGGATATTCTTATGGAAACAATATTGGACTTAGGTATTTAATTGATAAATGTAAATGTGATTATTTATTTATTGCAAATCCTGATGTTTCCTTTGAGGACAAGGTAATTGAAACTATAGTACAGGCTTTTATTGAAAATGAAGAATATGGAGTATTTTCAGGTGTTATGAAAAATGCTGAAGGAAAAGTATATAGAAATGCTTTTTTTCAAGAACCATCATATGCATTAGATATAATTAATTGTTGTATTTTGACAAGAGTAATAAATAAAAAGGTAGTAAAAGCAAAAATAGATTATTCTGTGGATATAATGGAGGTAGGTATTCTTCCAGGATCATTTTTTGGAATTAGAGCTAATGCACTAAAAGAAATAAATTATTTAGATGAAGGAACATTTTTATTTTGCGAAGAGATAATTCTTAAAGCTAGACTTGTAAGTAAGGGATATAAAAGTGGGCTTATAACTAATATAGATTTTTTACACTTACATTCTGTTTCGTTGAAAAAAACTACTAAAGAAATAGATATATTGAAGCATTATCAAAAAGCATTATTACATTATTATAACAATTATACTAATGTAAAAGGAATTAAAATAAAGTTATTAAAAATTGCTTTTAAATATGCTCAAATAGAAACTTATATAGTACATCCAATAAAAGTGCTAATAAATAAGATAATTTAAATAAAAATATTTAGGAATATGGAGGATATAATGAAAGTTGGAATACTAACACATTATGATGTAAACAATCAGGGAGCACAACTTCAAATGTATGGACTATACAATCAATTAATAAAGATGGGACATACTCCAAAGGTTTTATCTTATGTCAAGAATTATGATTTTGAAAGGGAAAGTGCATTAAAGTATCAAGTATCTTTAAAATCAATTCCATATTATATAAAACATTATCTATGTGAAAAGGGACTTGGGTCAACATTTTTTAATTATAATAAATATAAGAAAAATAAGAAATTTAGAAATAATTATTTTGAAATAGAAAATTATTGTACAGCGGATATTGATTGTGCAATAGTAGGTAGTGATGAAGTTTGGAGTATACCCTATGGTGTTAATGACATGATGTATGGACATTATGTAAATACAGATAATATGATTTCCTATGCACCAGCCTTTGGACAAACTGATATGAAAATGATTAATAAATATCATGCAAGGGAAGTAATAGCATCTGGTATATCAAAGTTTAAGGCTATATCTGCAAGAGATGAGCATACCTATAAAATGGTAAAGGAACTTACAGGAAGAGAAGCTACAATAGTATGTGATCCAGTTTTATATTATGATTTTACAGAAACTAAGGTGCCTGTAAAACTACCAAATAAAAAATATTTGCTTGTTTATTCCTATGAATGGAATATGAATGATGAAGGTGAAGTTAAGGCTATAAAGGAATATGCTAGAAGAAATAATTTAATCACTGTATCGGTAGGTACTTATCATAAATGGTGTGATAAAAATATTCATTGTAATGCTTTAGAATGGATAGAGTATTTTAGAGGTGCTGAGGCAGTAATTACTGATACCTTCCATGGTGCTATTGTATCTATAATAACTCATACTAAAATGGCAGTGCTTGTTAGAGGATTAAATGTTAATAAGCTAACAGATTTATTAGATAGAACTAATAATTCACAAAGAAGACTAAAAAGTATTACCATTGAAGAAATAGAAAGGGTATTTAACAATAAGCCAGATTTTAATTTGGTTGATGAAGCATTATCAAAACTTAGAAATGATGCAAATATATTTTTAAGTAATGCGTTAGAATTATAGGAGGTGAAAAATGGAACCTATAAGAGTTTTACATGAAGTTACTATAATGAATACTGGTGGTATTGAAACTTTACTTATGAATATTTATAGAAATATAGATAGAAAAAAAGTTCAATTTGATTTTATGCTTCATAGGGATCAAGAGGGCTTTTATGATGAAGAAATACGTTCTTTAGGTGGCAAAATATATAAAGGTGTAGGTTTCAACCCACTTAAACATAAGAAATATCTAAATAGTATAGATGATTTATTTGAGGAACATAAAGGTGAGTATAAGATAATTCATGCCCATAATTCTTTTAGTATGTTTACATTAAGGGCTGCTAAAGAAGCTGGAATTTCAATTAGGATATCCCATGCACATAATGCAAGACCGCTGTTTGATTATAAAAAATATATATTTAAAAAATATAATAGAATAAAACTTAAGAATTATACAACTAATATGTTTGCATGTTCATCAAATGCAGGTAAGTGGCTTTTTGGTGAAAAGGCTATAAAAGAAGGTAAGGTTACAATAATAAACAATGGAATAGAGCCAGATAAATTCATTTTTAATGAAACTATTAGAAATAATATAAGAAAACAATTACATATTGAAAATAAGTATGTTATTGGTCATGTGGGTAGATTTAATAAACAAAAAAACCATGAGTTTATAATAAAAGTTTTTAATGAAGTTTTAAAGAATAATAAAGATTCTGTTTTTATGCTTATAGGTGAGGGCGATTTAAAAGAAGAGATATCTAAAGAAGCTAGAAAACTTGGAATAATAGATAGTATTATAGTTATTAGTGCTACTAATAATGTTAATGAATATATGCAAGCTATGGATTTGTTCTTATTTCCATCTTTATATGAAGGGCTTGGTATTGTTGCAATTGAAGCACAGGCGGCAGGACTTCAATGTGTTGTTGCAGATACTATTCCAAAAGATGCATTTATAACAAAAAATATTAGATCTTTATCATTACAAGAACCAATAGAAAATTGGAGCAAAGAAATATTAAAGTATAATAATGGCTATGAGAGAAAAGACACAAGTGAAACAATAAGAAGGTCTGGATATGATATAAAACAAGTTGCCAAAGGCTTGGAGGAATTTTACTTAAATTGTGTTAATAATGAGGAGAGTTTATGGAGATAAAGATTGGGAAATATTCTTTTATTAAGATTTTGTTTAGTATAATTTTAATAATGTTCATATTCAATAATGGACTTGACAATGCAAGAGATCTAGCAGTGTTTAATATTCCAATAAAATACTCTTATGTAATTATTACAGTGTTAGAATTTGTTGCATTATTATATATATTACTAATAAACAAAGAAATTAAAATGGATATAATAACTATTTTATTAATATTTAAAATAATTTTATTTACCTTTATATTATTATATGATGCAGATTCTATTAAAAATTTAAAAACTTATTTATCGCTAGTTCAAAGCCTAATATTATATATTATTATGATTTCAATACCAACAGAAAACATTAAAGGTTTTATTAAAAATTTTATGAAGTTTTATCTTATAGTAATATGTATTCAAACAATATATATAACCTTAAATGTAAGCTTAAGTGGAACTGAATTTTGGAGAATTAAAAATGCTGTTCAAATACCAATTGGAGGATCAAATTATATTGCAAGTACAATAATAATGCTATTTGCTTTTATAATATGTAATGAAGATAAAAAATACAAAGGTAATATATTAATTATAATAACAATTATAGGTATGTTTTTTACAAGATCAAAATCAGCTATAGTAATTTTAGTTATTCTAATTATAAGTGAGTTCTTTAAATTATCTAATATAAAAAAGGATAAAAGAAAAATATTAATCGGTATTTTTGCAATAGTATTTTTATATATTGCTATAAGAATATTAGGAGATATATTCCCTGACTTTTTTGATACTTATAAGAATATGTATAACAACCTATTATTAGGAAGTGAGAGTGGAACAGAGGCAGCCTTTAACGGAAGGTTTTCTATTTATAATAGGTCTATAGATGTATTAAAGGATAATTTTTTATTAGGTGTTGGACTTGATTATTCTAATATTATTGGAATACTAGCACATAATTTTATATTGGATACTTTACTTAGGGCTGGAATATTTAATTTGATATTATTAAGTATGTATTTTGGAATAAGTGGTTTACGTTTTTTTGAAAATTCAAAATATGATAATTTAATAAGGGGTGCAGGTAAGATGTTGTTTTTTGTAATAATTCATGGTTTGTTTGAGCCTAATATAGGTGGTTTCATTTATGACTTTCCAATGTGGATAATTATTGGTATTGGTATGAGACGTTACTATGAATTAAATGAAGAAAGGTTAGGTAAAGCTATAGATGAAAATTAATATTTTAGTTCCATTTACATCATTAACAGGTGGCATTAGAGTTATATTTTTATATGCAAATTATTTTACAAGTAAAGGACATGATGTAATTTGTTATGTTCCAATGAAGGCATATAAATTTTCAAACCAACCCATTCTTAAAGTGTTAAAGAAATCTCTTGGGAATACTTTTAAACGTGGATCTAGGGTAAAATGGTTTGGTTGTAACTTTAAAATTAAACTTGTTCCCCTTATGAATAATAAATATGTTAGGGATGCTGATATTTCCATTGCAACAGCATGGCCTACAGCCTATGATTTAAATAACTTAAAAGATACTAAGGGTAAAAAAGTTTATTTTGTTCAGGGTTATGAAACTTGGTGTGGAGATACAAAAGAAGTTGAGGATACCTATAGATTTAATTTAAATAAAGTTGTAATTACCAATACCTTGAAGAATATAATTAAAAAAAATGTTAATAAGGAATCCTATGTTGTATATAATGGACTTGATAGTAATGAATTTTTAAAAGGCAATAAGGTTGAAAATAAAAATATAAATATATTGATGATATACAATAGTTCAGTTAATAAGGGAACAGCTGAAGGAATGTCTATATTAAAGAACATATATAATAAGTATAATGTTAATATAAGGTTATTTGGCTTTAAAAAGGGAAATGACATACCAGATAATTTTGAGTTTTATGAAAATCCAAGTAGAGAGGATTTAATGAAGTTATATAGAGAATCAGACATATATGTTTTTCCAAGTAAAATTGAAGCCTGGGGTCTTCCAGTTATGGAGGCTATGGCAAATAAATGTGCCATAGTTGGCAATAATGTTGGATGTGTTGAGGAATTATGCACAAATAATGAAAATGCTTTAATAATTAATGATTTGAATTATAAAGAAATGGAAGATAAAATAGAATTTCTAATTAATAATAGAGATTTGTTAAAAAGTATTCAAGAGGGTGGGTATAATTTAGTAAAGGAATTTACTTGGGAGGCTTCATTTAAAAGGTTTGAGGAATATTTAATATCATTACTAAATAAATAAGGTGGGAATAAAATGGAAAAACCAATATTAAGCATTATTGTGCCTGTTTATAATGTGGAAAATTATATAAAAGATTGTATAGACTCTTTAATAAAACAAACAATTAAATCTGTCGAGATAATAGTTGTAAATGATGGTTCAAAAGATAGTAGTATGGATATTGTAAAAGAATACAATAACGAAAAAATAAAAATAGTAAATAAAGTAAATGGTGGATTATCATCTGCTAGAAATGCCGGGGTAAAGGTAGCGCAGGGGAAATACATCGCCTTTGTTGATAGTGATGCTTTTATCTCATTCAATACTGTTTATGAGGATAT
>CAMNZV010000078.1 GCA_946575275.1 uncultured Clostridium sp.
GATATTTGTTATTAAAGAAGCAATTAAAAAACAAAAACCTAATAAGGAGGATGTAATAGATGTTTTATCAAAGGTTGGGGGATTGGATATAGCAGGTCTTGTTGGTGTTTATCTTGGTGGGGCTATATATAAAATCCCAATAATAATAGATGGATTTATATCGGCAGTTGCAGCCCTAGGGGCATGTAAAATTAACCCATTAGTTAAGGATTATATTCTACCATCTCATGTATCAAAGGAGCCTGCAGGAAGGCTTATATTAGAAGAATTAGGTCTAAAACCATTACTTAACCTAGAAATGTGTTTAGGAGAGGGCAGTGGAGCTATTGCTTTAATGCCAATTTTGGAATTAGCTTGTGAGGTTTATAATAAAATGAGCAATTTCAATGAATTTGGCTTTGAATATGTTCCATTATAAAAGGTAAGAAAAATGATAACATTAATAACAGGGGGTAGTGGTAGTGGTAAATCAGAATTTGCAGAGGATTTAACAATATCCTATAATAGCAAAAATCTAATTTATATAGCTACAATGTATCCCTATGATAAAGAAGCATTTAAAAAAATAGACAGACACAAGGATATGAGGAAAAATAAAGGCTTTAAAACCTATGAGGTCTTTAGTAATTTAAAGGGGTTTAATCCACCTAAAAATTCAACTATTTTATTAGATTGTATATCAAATTTATTGGCAAATGAAATGTTTATGATAGAGGGTGCTAAAAATGAAACAGTTAATGAAATTGTTAAAGGCATAAAAAACCTAAGCTTAAATTGTAAAAATCTAGTTATAGTTACAAATGAAGTTTTTAGTGATGGTATAAAATATTCAGATGATACAGATAGATACATAAAATATTTAGGAAATATTAATAGTGAAATAGGTAAAATTGCAAATCAGGTTATTGAGGTTGTTTATACTATTCCTATTTATCATAAAGGTGGTAATAATAATGTGGAATTCTTTTAAAATTGCTTTTTCCATGTATTCAAAAATTCCTATGCCAAATACTAGATGGAATAAGGAAAGCATTAAGGTATGCAATGTGTTTCTTTCCTCTTGTTGGAATAGTAATAGGTGCAGTTATGTATTTATTTTCAATTTGTAGTAAAATTCTTGGAATAAATGATATATTAAGGTCAGCTATTTATGTAGTTATACCTATAATAATTACAGGTGGAATACATGTTGATGGGTATATTGATACTATGGATGCAATTAATTCTTATAAACCTTTAGAAGAAAAGCTTGAAATATTAAAGGATTCACATATTGGTGCTTTTGCATTAATAGGAGCTATATCTTATTTTATTGTTTCTTTTGGATTTTGGAGTGAAATTAATAATTCAAAGGAAGTTATTGTTATATCAATTGGATTTGTCCTTTCTAGGGCCTTAAGTGGTTATTCCATAGCAAATTTTAAATGTGCAAAAAACAGTGGCTTAGCATCTACCTTTTCAAATTCAACAGAAAAAAGTATAACTACAATAGTTATGTATGTTTACATTATATTATGTGGAATTTTAATGGTAATAATTGATTATAAATATGGGAGTATAGCAATTTTTTGTGCCTTATTAGCCTTTTTTTATTATAAAAATATAAGCTATAAAAAGTTTGGTGGAATAACAGGTGATTTAGCTGGGTTTTTCTTGGAAATATGCGAATTATCAATGCTAGTTGGAGTTACTATATTAAAATTAATTGTGGGGTAAAATTTATGAAGTTTGTTATTGGTGGACAATATTCAGGAAAACTAAATTATACACTTAAGCTATTTAATGTTTTAGAGGAGCAGGTAGCAAGTGGAGAAGAGTCAGATATTGACCAGTTAATAAAAAGTTCTGTAATAAATAATTTTCATTTACTTATTAAAAGGTTATTAATTGAAGATGATAATGCTGAAAATGTTATAAATAAAATTAATAGTATTTTGGAAAAAAATAAAAATGTTATAATAATATCAAATGAAATAGGCTATGGAATTGTACCTATTGATAAATTTGATAGAAAATACAGGGAACTTGTAGGAAGGATATGTTGTAATATTGCAAGGGAGGCTACTGAGGTACATAGGGTTATTTCTGGAATAGGAGAAAAGATTAAATGAAAAAAAACCATAACCATCATCATGGGCAGGGGTATATTTCTATAGATTATTGTGCAAGTCAATCTAAAATAGCAAATTGGAATCCAACCTTTAAGGTTCTTTTTGCCGTTACAAATGCAATAATAAGTGTGGCTAGCAATTCTATTTCTGTGTCACTTACTATATTATTAGTAACATCCTATATAACCTTAATAAAGGGGAAAATAGACTTTCATTATTATGTAAAGCTACTATTAATACCAATTACCTTTGCTATATTAAGTACTATAGCAATTATGGTAAACTTTAACAAAGTGCCTTTAGGAGAATATAATCTTAAAATATTTTCAATATACTTATATGCTACACAGGAAAGTATATATAGGGCATTTAAGATATTTATAAAGGCTTTTTCGGGAATTTCTTCAATTTATATGATGACCTTATCTACAACGTCCTATGAAGTAATTAATGTACTAAAAAAAATAAGACTTCCTAAAATAGTTATAGAATTAATGAATATGATTTATAGGTATATATTTATACTTTTAGAGGTTCAAAATAAAATGAGTATTTCAGCTAATTCAAGGCTTGGATATAGGGATTTAAAAACCTCATATAAATCCTTTTGTGGTATATTAATAAATCTTTTTGTTGTATCCTTTAAAAAGGCATCAGAATATTATGATGCCTTAGAGGCTAGATGTTATGACGGAGAATTACTATTTTTATGTGAAGAAAAGCCATTAGATAAAGGGCATGTTATTTATGCCTCTCTTTTTATAATTTCATTAATATTAATAAAACTTTTAGTTAGAATTTAGGAGTATAAATATGAAGGATATAATTATTGAAACAAAGGATTTAACTTATATATACCCAAATAACAACAATGTTGCATTAGACAAAATATCAGTAAGGATTAAGGAAAATGAAAAAATAGTTGTTTTAGGATCTAATGGGGCTGGAAAATCAACTTTTTTTCTTAACTTAAACGGAGTGTTAAAACAACAGTCAGGAACAATAAAATATAGAGGACAAGAAATAAATCATTCAAGGGAGCAGCTTTTTAAGCTTAGAAAAAACATAGGAATAGTTTTTCAGGAGCCAGATAGTCAAATAATTGCATCTACAGTACTTGGAGAGGTTTCCTTTGGGCCTATGAATTTAAAATTACCTAAAAGTGAGGTAATTAAAAGGGTAGATGAGGCATTAGAATATATGAATATATCAGAATTTAAAAATAGAGCACCTCATTATTTAAGTGGAGGAGAAAAGAAAAAGGTAAGTATTGCAGATATAATTGCAATGAAGCCTGAAATAATAATTTTAGATGAACCTACAGCCTCCTTAGACCCATTTAATACAGAAGCCTTAGATGGTGTTATTAACAAGTTGTCAAGTCAGGGTACAACAATGATAATATCAACCCATGATGTAAATTTTGCTTATAGGTTTGCAGAAAGAATTTTAGTTTTTTCAAAGGGGAAAATAATAGCAGATGATACCCCAATTAACATTTTTAATAATGAGGAATTATTAAAGGAAGCAAATTTAAAAACACCTCTTTTATATGATGCCTATAGGATATTATTAGATAACAATTTAGTTAAAGACAATATGTATCCAAAGGATATTGAAGAATTTAAGAAGATAGTATCTGAAAGTAGTGATAGAAATGGATGATAAAATCTACATATATAAAAACCAAGAAAAATTAAGATGTGGTTATACTACAGGGTCATGTGCACAGGCTGCCACAAAGGCTGCAGCAATAATGCTTCTTGGAAAATGTAAAATTGACAATATTGAGATTATTACCCCAAAGGGAATATGCCTAAAACTAAAGGTTTATAAAATTGAAATTGGTCATAATTATGTAAAGTGTGCCATTAAAAAGGATAGTGGAGATGACCCAGATGTTACTAATGGCATATATGTATATTCAAAGGTTAGCATGGGTCATAATGGGAAAATTGAAATTGATGGTGGAATAGGGGTAGGAAGGGTAACAAAGGAAGGTCTTCAATTAAAGGTTGGGGAGGCAGCCATTAATAAGGTGCCTAAAATGATGATATATAATGAAATAAAAAGCATATGTGAAGATTATGAATATAATAATGGGATTATGGTTGAAATATCCATACCTGAAGCTGTTGAAATAGCAAAAAAAACCTTTAATCCAAGGCTTGGCATTGAGGGGGGAATTTCAATTTTAGGAACAAGTGGGATAATTGAGCCTATGAGTGAAAAGGCTTTAATTGATAGTATAAGAGTTGAAATGAGACAGCTTATACATAATGGAGCAAAATATTTATTAATAACACCTGGTAATTATGGAGCAGAATTTACAAAGGAAAAATTAAAGATTAATATAAACAATTCATTAAAATGTAGTAATTTTATAGGTGAAACCATTGATATGGCTATTGAACTTCAGGCAAAGGGAATATTGTTTATAGCACATATTGGAAAGTTTGTTAAGGTGGCAGGTGGCATAATGAATACTCATTCTAAAAATGCAGATTGTAGAATGGAAATAATAACAGCAAATGCAGCCCTTGCAGGTGCAAATAGTGAAACCTTAGAAAAAATAATGAAATCTTTAACAACAGATGCTGCTATAGAGGTTTTAATAGATAACAATATAAAAGAGGCTACAATGAAGCTAATAAGTGAAAAGATTGAATTTCATATAAATAATAGGGCAAAGGAAAAAATAGAAATAGGAACTATAATATTTTCTAATAAATATGGAATTCTAGGAGAAACATCTAAGGCAAAGGAATTAATAAGGAGATTTATATAATGAAAGGTAAACTATATGGAGTGGGAGTTGGACCTGGAGATCCAGAGCTACTTACCCTAAAGGCTATAAGAATAATTAAGGAAAGTGATATAATTGCAATTCCAAGTAAAAATAAAGCGGATTGTATGGCTTATAAAATTGTCAAAGGGGCTATTATAGATTTAGATAAAAAGGAATTTTTATGTATAGATATGCCAATGACTAAGGACAAAAAAATATTAAGTGAAAGCCATAGTAATGGAGCTAAGGATATAATAAGGGAACTTGCAAAAGGTAAAAATATTGCATTTTTAACCTTAGGAGATCCTACAGTATATTCTACATATATATATATTCATAAAATTATACTTAAAGAGGGCTATAATGCAGAAATTATTAGTGGTATAACCTCTTTTTGTGCAGCAGCTGCAAGGATAAATATAGGATTAGTAGAAAAGTCAGAGGAGCTTCATATAATTCCAGCATCCTATCAAATAGAGGATGCACTAGAAATGGAAGGAACTAAAGTTCTTATGAAAAGTGGCAAACAGATAAAAAATGTTAAGGATATAATAAATAAAAAGAAACTAAATGCAGTAATGGTTGAAAATTGTGGTATGGACAATGAAAAGGTACATAATGATTTAAGTACAGTAGGTGACAATGCAAGCTATTATTCATTAATAATTGTAAAGGAGTAGTAAATTATGGTTAATTTTGTTGGTGCAGGCTCAGGGGCTGTAGATTTAATTACAATAAGAGGACAAAAAATGCTTATGGAGGCTGATATAATAATATATGCAGGATCTTTAGTTAATCCGAAACTATTAGAATATAAAAAAGATACCTGTATAGTCTATAATAGTGCAACTATGACCTTAGAAGAAGTTATAGAAGTAATGATACAGGGCGAAAATAATAGTAAAACTACAGTTAGATTACATACAGGAGATCCTTGCTTATATGGTGCTATTCGTGAACAAATGGATATTTTAGATAAGCATAATATAAAATATGATTATTGCCCTGGAGTAAGCTCCTTTTGTGGCGCAGCCTCTGCATTAAGGACAGAATATACACTTCCAAGTGTATCACAATCTGTAATAATCACAAGGATGGCAGGGAGAACTCCTGTACCTGAAAAGGAATCTATAGAAAAATTTGCATATCATAATGCAACTATGGTTATATTCTTAAGTACAGGATTACTTAAGGAATTAGAAATGAAGTTAATAGAAGGTGGATATAATAAGGACACACCAGCAGCTATTGTTTATAAGGCTACCTGGGAGGATGAATTAGTAGTTAGATGTACAGTTAGCTCATTATATGAAAGTGCTAAAAAGAATAATATTACTAAAACAGCATTAATTGTTGTAGGTAATGTATTAGAGGGTGAATATAACAGGTCAGAGCTTTATAATCCAGCCTTTACAACAGAATTTAGAAAAGGAACGGATTCTATATAAATGAAGATAGGTATTATTAACTTTACCTTTAATGGTGGAATAATAAATGAAAGGCTAAAATGTGAGTTAGATAAAAGGGGCTATAACTGTAATTCATATACTACAGATAGGCTATTGGATAAATTTGATTTCAAGCCTATAAATGGTTCATTAGAGGATTGGACCTATAATATGTTTTTAGAAAAAGATGCAATAATATTTATAGGGGCAGTTGGAATAGCTGTACGTTTAATTAGTAAATATATTGTTTCTAAGGATAAGGACCCAGCAATAATTGTTATTGATGAAGGTGGACAGTTTATTATTCCTATTTTATCTGGACATATTGGTGGTGCAAATAAGCTTGCAATTGAAATAAGCACATTAATAGGAGGAAGTCCTGTAATTACAACAGCTACAGATATAAACAGAAAGTTTGCTGTAGATAGCTTTGCAGTTAATAATAATTTATATATTTCAGATATAAAAAAAATAAAATTGATTTCAAGTGCCATTTTAGAGGGGAAAAGGGTAGGATTTACATCAGACTATGATATTCTAGGTATAATACCAAGGGAGTTAGACTTAAATAATAAATTAAATATTGGAATTAATATATCCATTAAGGATAACAATATAAAGGAAAATATTTTAAATTTAATACCAAAAAGCGTAACCATTGGAATAGGTTGTAGAAGGGATACAGAACCTACAGCTATTGAAAATCATATTTTAAAAATTTTAAGAGATAATAATATTTCTATACATAGTATAAAAAAGGTAGCAAGTATAGATTTAAAGAAAAATGAAAGGGGTATTATTGAATTTTGCAAAAAATATAAAATACCCTTTGAAACCTATAAAGCAGAGGAATTAAATAGCCTAGAAGGAGATTTTACAGCATCAGCCTTTGTGAAGGAAACAACAGGTGTTGACAATGTGTGTGAAAGAAGTGCCTTATATAAAAATAAAAAAGGTAAACTAATAGTTAAAAAAACTGCAAAAAATGGTGTTACTGTTGCCATTTGTGAAGAAAAAGGAAGTGTTATATTTGAGTAAAGTATATTGTGTAGGTATAGGACCTGGCAGCTATGAGTCAATGACAATAGAGGCAATAAATGCTTTGGAAAAAAGTGATTCCATATGTGTCCACCTAATGGAATCCCTACAAAGACTTATATTTACGAACGGAGGGAGTAGATTATTGACTCTAGTGCAAGTGGGAGACTGAAGGAAATATGCCCTAGAGGCA
>CAMNZV010000079.1 GCA_946575275.1 uncultured Clostridium sp.
AATTAATAACACAAGTAGCAATGGATGAAGGATTAAGATTCGCTATTAGAGAAGGTGGAAGAACAGTAGGTTCTGGAGTTGTAACTAGCATAGCTGAATAATTTCAAAATGGTTCTTATAGGGCTGGGTAGTAATACCTAGTCCTTTACAAAGGAACTTCATATTGACAACAACCGTTGTTTATGGTAATGTCAATTAGTAACTCATGATGTAATAGAGTAAAATAGTTAAATCTATTTATCTATACTATATATACTAATTTAACTGGAGGTGCAGACCGTGAGAGTAAAGATAACTTTGGCATGTACTGAGTGCAAGCAAAGAAACTACAACTCAATGAAGAATAAAAAGAACAATCCAGACAGAATTGAAATGCAAAAATATTGCAGATTCTGCAAGAAGCACACTCTTCATAGAGAAACAAAATAATAGCAGTGTAGGGATGACACATACTTACTTAAAAAAAGAAGGATGTGAAGGGATGACAGGAAATAATGTAAAATCTAAAGGTACAACAAAAAATAAAGGCATTTTTAATTTTTTTAAAGAAATTAAGGCTGAAACAAAAAAAATAACATGGCCTTCTAAGAAAGAAGCAAAAAAAGCATTAATAGCAATTGCTATATTCGTCATAATATATACTTTATATGTTGGCGGGCTAGAATTTATTTTTCAAAATATCTTTGAATTGATTTTGAAGCTTAAATAAAGGAGGTTCGGGTGAGAAATCACTAGAAATTATGAGTGAAAGAGCAAGATGGTATGTTGTACATACATATTCTGGATACGAAAATAAAGTTAAAGCAACTATTGAGAAAAGCGTTGAAAACAGAAACTTACAAGAATTAGTACTTGATATGCAAGTTCCTATGGAAGAAGTGGTTGAAGAAAAAGACGGTAAACAAAAAGTTGTTTTAAAAAAGAAGTTTCCAGGCTATGTATTGGTGAAAATGTTTATGTCAGATGAATCTTGGTATATCATTAGAAATACCAGAGGAGTTACAGGATTCGTTGGACCTGGATCTAAACCTGTTCCACTAACTGATGAAGAAGTGGAGAATATGGGTATAATGGAAATGCAAAGTAACATTGAGCTTGAAATAGGTGAAAGTGTTCGAGTAATTTCCGGTCCTTTAAGAGAATTTGTTGCTTTAATTCAAGAAATAAATATAGAAAAGCGCAAAATCAAGGCATCAGTAGATATGTTCGGTAGAGAAACTTTAGCCGAACTAGACTTTAATCAAGTTGAGAAATTGGTTTAATAATAGAACTAATTTTTAATTAAGTGGGAGAACAATAAGTTCGTATATACCACAGTATAGGAGGAATTATAAAATGGCAAAGAAAGTAACTGGAATGATAAAACTTCAACTTGCTGCAGGAAAGGCAACACCAGCACCACCAGTAGGTCCAGCATTAGGGCAACATGGTGTAAACATAATGGGATTCTGTAAGGAATTCAACGCTAAAACAGCTAACCAAGCAGGTTTGATAATCCCTGTAGTAATTACAGTATATCAAGACAGATCATTTAGCTTTATATTAAAAACACCTCCAGCTGCAGTTTTAATTAAAAAGGAATTAGGACTAGAAAGTGGTTCAGGAGTTCCAAACAAAACTAAAGTTGGAAAATTAACTAAAGATCAAGTTAAGAAGATAGCAGAATTAAAAATGCCAGATTTAAATGCAGCTACAGTAGAAACAGCTATGAGCATGATTGAAGGTACTGCAAGAAGTATGGGCGTAACAATTGAAGAGTAATTCATAAAATAGTGGGAGGTAAAAACCGTTATTACCACAAAGGAGGCAAATTAATGGGAAAGAAATATATTGAAAGTGCAAAGTTAATAGATAAAAATACATTATATAACCCTGCAGAAGCATTAGAATTAGCAACAAAAACTGCAAAGGCTAATTTTGATGAAACAATTGAACTTCATGTAAGACTAGGTGTAGATCCAAGACATGCAGATCAACAAGTAAGAGGAGCAGTAGTTTTACCTCACGGTACTGGAAAGACAGTAAGAGTTTTAGTATTTGCAAAAGGAGATAAGGCAAAGGAAGCTGAACAAGCGGGAGCTGACTTTGTTGGAGCAGAAGAATTAGTACAAAAAATTCAATCTGAAAACTGGTTTGATTATGATGTAGTAGTTGCAACTCCAGATATGATGGGTGTTGTAGGTAGAATTGGTAGAGTGCTTGGACCTAAAGGTTTAATGCCAAACCCAAAATCAGGAACAGTTACATTTGATGTTGCTAAAGCAATAAATGAAATTAAAGCTGGTAAGGTTGAATACAGAGTAGATAAAACTGCTATTGTACACTGCTTAATAGGAAAGAAATCTTTTGGAACTGAAAAGCTACAAGATAACTTCCACACAGTAATGGAAGCATTAGTTAAGGCTAAACCATCAGCAGCAAAGGGACAATATGTTAAATCAGTAAGTGTTTCAAGTACTATGGGACCTGGAGCAAAAATTAATCCGACAAAAGTTTTAGATTAGTATTGACTTAATGGCAATATGATGATAAAATTTTACTCGTTGTTATAAATAAATATTAGTCCGTAGACAGTAGGTGCAAAAGCGTAACGTATACAACCTACCTAGGTAGATTAAATTATGATTTTTTTAAGTCTTCCTACGTCTACAGGAAGACTTTCTTTATACAATATGAAATATTTTGAGGAGGTGAAACTCAAGTATGAATAAGAACAGAACTTTAAAAGAAGCAAAAGTTGCTGAGATCAAAGAGAAACTTGAAAAAGCTCAATCAGTTATTTTGGCTGATTACCAAGGACTTACAGTTGAAGAAGATACTCAACTTAGAAAGTCATTAAGAGAAGCAGGTATTGAATATAAGGTATATAAAAATACTTTAGTTAGCTTAGCAGCAAAAGAGCTTGGAATGGAAGGTATTGTTGCACATTTAGAAGGTCCAGTGTCAATAGCATTTGGATATGAAGATGCAACAGCACCAGCTAGAATCTTATTTGATTTTGCAAAAGATCATAAGAAATTAGAGCTTAAAGCAGGTTTAGTTGATGGTGAAGTGTTCGATAAAGAAAAAGTAGAACAATTAGCATCAATACCATCAAAAGAAGTACTTATTGCAAAACTTCTTGGAAGTATCAAGGCACCATTATCAAACCTTGCATACTTATTAAATGCAATTAAAGAATCAAAAGAAGCTGATTCAGCTGAATAATTAAAAGTTTTAAAAAATTTTGGAGGTGCAATTTAAATGACAAAGGAAGATATTATACAAGCAATAAAAGAAATGAGCGTTTTAGATTTAAATGAATTAGTAAAGGCTTGCGAAGAGGAATTTGGAGTTAGCGCTGCTGCTCCAGTTGCTGCTGCAGGTGCTGGAGCTGCTGCTGGTGGAGCTGCTGCAGAAAAAACTGAATTTGATGTTGTATTATCAAATGCAGGAGCTAACAAGATTAAGGTAATTAAGGTTGTTAGAGAAATTACAGGATTAGGATTAAAAGAAGCTAAAGAAATAGTTGATGGAGCTCCTAAGACATTAAAAGAAGCAGTAGCTAAAGAAGAAGCAGAAGATATCAAAGCTAAATTAGCTGAAGTTGGAGCAGAAGTTGAATTAAAGTAATTTAATTTAAATTTATTAATAAAGGGGTATTTTCATTTGAAAATGCTCCTTTTTTAGACTTGATGAAATAATTATACGAAATTATTGACATTTAACTTTAAATATAGTAGTATGGTTAAATGTACTGTGCACAATATGAGTTATTTTATGATTTATATATAGACACAGTTATAATATGTTATGAAATTCTCCGAAAGCCATTCTCCGTAGGAAAGTCCCTAGGGAAAGTGCGTTTTTGGCTATTTTAATTTATACAAGGGGTGAAAATTCATGGTACATCCTGTCCAAGTTGGGAAAAGAACAAGAATGAGTTTTGGTAAGGTTAAAGATGTATGTGACATGCCAAACTTAATAGAAGTTCAATTAGATTCATATCAGTGGTTTTTGGATGAAGGTCTTCACGAAGTTTTTGAAGATATTAATCCTATTAGCAATTTTACTGGAAATTTAGTGCTTGAATTCATTGACTACAAACTTGATGTTAATAATATTAAGTATGAAGTTGAAGAATGCAAAGAAAGAGATTCGACATATGCAGCACCATTAAAAGTTTCTGTACGACTTCAAAACATTGAAACTGGAGAAATTAAAGAACAAGAGGTATTTATGGGAGATTTCCCACTAATGACTGAACAAGGTACATTTGTAATAAATGGTGCTGAAAGAGTTATTGTAAGCCAATTAGTAAGATCTCCAGGGGTATACTATAATTATACTAGGGATAAAAGTGGTAAAAAGTTATTTTCATCTACTGTTATACCTAATAGAGGTGCATGGCTTGAATACGAAACAGATTCTAATGATATTATTTATGTAAGAATTGATAAAACAAGAAAATTACCAATTACTATTTTAGCTAGGGCTATGGGGATTGGAACTGATCAAGAACTACTAGATTACTTTGGAGAAGACGAAAGATTTAGGGCATCCATAGAGAAAGATAACACTAAAACAAAAGAAGAAGCATTACTAGAAGTATATAAGAGATTAAGACCAGGGGAACCACCTACAGTTGATAGTGCGGTATCCTTAATTGATATGTTGTTTTTTGATGCAAAAAGATATGATTTATCAAGAGTTGGTAGATATAAGTTTAATAAAAAATTAGCTATTACTCTTAGAATAACAAATCAAGTTGCGGCAAATGACATTATAAATCCATCAACTGGAGAAATAATGGTGGAAAAAGGCGCAAAAATCAGCAGACTTGTAGCTGAAGACATACAAAATGCTGGGATTAATTCAGTAGATATTCTAGTAGATGACAATATAGTTAGGGTTATAGGTAATCATTTTGTTGATATAAATAAATTTATAGATTTCGATATATCAAGTTTAAATATAAAAGAGGCTGTTTATTATCCAGTATTAAAAGAAATATTAGATAATAATTCAGATGAGCAGTCAATTAAAGATGAAATAAAAAAGAATATCACAAAGTTAATACCAAAACATATTATTAGAGATGATATATTTGCTACAATAAGTTATGAACTAGGGTTAGCTTATGATATAGGTTATGTGGATGATATTGACCATTTAGGAAACAGAAGGCTTAGATCTGTAGGGGAACTTCTACAAAATCAATTTAGAATTGGTTTGTCAAGGATGGAAAGAGTTGTTAAAGAAAGAATGACAATTCAAGATCAAGAAGCAATAACTCCACAAATGTTAATTAATATAAGACCAGTAGCGGCGGCGATAAAGGAATTTTTTGGAAGTTCACAGTTGTCACAATTCATGGATCAAACAAATCCATTATCAGAACTTACTCATAAGAGAAGATTATCTGCATTAGGACCAGGGGGACTTTCTAGAGAAAGAGCTGGATTCGAAGTAAGAGACGTTCACCATTCACATTATGGAAGAATGTGTCCTATAGAAACACCAGAAGGACCAAACATAGGTCTTATAAACTCCTTAGCAACTTTTGCAAGAGTAAATGGTTATGGATTTATAGAAACACCATATAGAGTAGTAGATAAAGCAAACAAAAGAGCAACAGATGAAATTAGATATTTTACAGCTGATGAAGAAGATTTATATCTAGTCGCCCAAGCAAAAGAACCGTTAGATGAAAATGGGTATTTTGTAGATAAAAAGGTAACTGTAAGATATAAAGAAGATACATTAGTAGTTCCAGCTGAAGATGTTGATTTAATAGACGTATCAGCAAGACAAATCGTATCAGTTGCAACAGCTATGATACCATTTTTAGAGAATGATGATGCATCAAGAGCCTTAATGGGATCTAACATGCAACGTCAAGCAGTGCCATTACTTAAACCACAAGCACCAGTAGTTGGAACTGGTATTGAATTTAAGGCGGCAGTTGATTCAGGTGTATTACCTAAGGTTAGAAACGCAGGTGTTGTTACTTATGTAAGTGGTAGTGAAGTTAGAGTCAAAAGAGATTCTGATGGAGGCATAGATAAATACAAATTATTAAAGTTTAAAAGAAGTAACTCAGGAACTTGTATTAATCAAAGACCAATAGTAAGTAAAGGTGAAATTGTATTTAAAAATCAAGTTTTAGCAGATGGACCATCTACAGATCTTGGTGAAATAGCTTTAGGTAAAAATATTAGAATGGGATTCATTACATGGGAAGGATATAACTATGAAGATGCTATGTTGATTTCTGAAGAGTTAGTTAGAGAAGATGTATTTACTTCTATACATATTGAAGAATATGAATGTGAAGCTAGAGATACAAAACTTGGGCCAGAAGAAATAACTAGAGATATTCCAAATGTAAGTGAAGATTCATTAAAAGATATTGATGAAAGAGGAATAATCAGAATAGGTGCTGAAGTTAGATCAGGAGATGTCTTGGTTGGTAAAGTTACGCCAAAGGGGGAAACTGAACTTACAGCTGAAGAAAGACTATTAAGGGCTATATTTGGTGAGAAAGCTAGGGAAGTTAGAGATACTTCTTTAAGGGTTCCACATGGTGAAGCAGGAATAATAGTTGATATTAAAGTATTTACTAGGGAAAATGGGGATGAATTAAATCCTGGAGTTAATGAACTAGTAAGATGTTACATTGCACAAAAAAGAAAGATTTCAGTTGGAGATAAGATGGCTGGACGTCATGGTAATAAGGGTGTTATTTCAAGAGTATTACCTGAAGAAGATATGCCATTTTTACCAGATGGAAGACCACTTCAAATATGCTTAAATCCACTTGGAGTTCCTTCACGTATGAATATAGGGCAGGTTTTGGAAGTACACTTAGGATGGGCAGCAAGTCAGCTTGGATGGCATATAGCAACTCCAGTTTTTGATGGGGCAAGTCAAACTGATATTGAAGAGTGTCTTGTTAATGCTGGTTACAATGCAAATGGTAAAACCATATTATATGATGGAAGAACAGGAGAACCTTTTGATAATGAAGTAACTGTTGGGATTATGTATATCTTAAAGTTGGCCCATTTAGTTGATGATAAGATACATGCAAGATCAACAGGTCCATACTCATTGGTTACACAACAACCACTTGGAGGTAAAGCTCAATTTGGTGGGCAAAGATTTGGTGAAATGGAAGTGTGGGCATTAGAAGCTTATGGAGCTGCTCATACATTACAAGAAATACTAACCTTTAAATCTGATGATGTTGTTGGAAGAGTTAAAACCTATGAAGCAATTGTAAAGGGTGAAAACATTCCAGAACCAGGTGTTCCAGAATCTTTTAAAGTACTTATAAAAGAACTTCAAGCTTTATGTTTAGATGTAAGAGTTTTAAATGAAAATAATGAAGAAATTCAATTAAAAGAATTTAATGAAGATGAAATGGAAGACTTAGAAGTTAATATTGAAGGTTCAGAAGATATACTTGTTAAGCAAGAAGAAATGGACCGAGATGAAATAGAACAGGATGAAGATAGTTACACAATGGATGATGACAATGATTCT